>CAJXFN010000075.1 GCA_913052655.1 uncultured Flavobacteriales bacterium
TAGAAGTTTCTATTAGTACAGATAGTTTAAATTGGACTACGTATAATGTTCAGGGTAATGCTACCAATAATCAAGCTTCTGCTGATCCAGAATATTTAAGTCTTAACATATCCTCCGTAGCAGGAAATTCACCAACAGCTTATATTAAAATTGGATGGACAGCTAGATGCTATTTTTGGATGATTGATGATATGAAAATAGTTGAAACACCAGACAATAAAATAGATTTAACTGAAATAACGCATGGAGGTTGGTATACAACTCCAACTACAAACGGATTTGGTTTAGATTACTCTATGGTACCATTAAATCAGGCTGTTGCTAATCCGTTCACTTTTGAAGGTATTGTAACTAACTTGGGAGCTTTAGATCAGACTACTTCAATTAATGTTAATGTTTTCAATAGTGCTGGTGCGAATATATTTTCAACGTCATCAGCTGATAGTATTTTAGGTCCGCAAGACACCATGACTTTTGTTGGGCAAGATAAATTTACTCCTACAATTACGGATAATTATAGTTTTGATATTTGGGCAACTTCATTAGATACAATTTCTGATACAATGTCAGGCTCATTTGAGGTTACAAATAATATATATGCAAGAGACAATGGAAATGATATTTCTGAATATGGTTTAGGAAGAAGTTGTGGAGGTATGGTTATTGGAAATTATTTTGATATATATGAACAAACTGATGTTTCATCATTATCAGTATATATCAAAGATAACTCTGTTTCTGGTGCTCAAATTTTTTCAGCGATGTATGAAATTGACGCCTCTAATGATAAAATATATTTAATACAATCCGATGATTATACTTTAACTAACTCTGATATAGGGTCATGGGTTACTGTATCATTCGATGATCCTGTTACCTTGTTTCCGGGGACTTATATGGCTGCATTTGGAGCTTATGCGAACCCAGTAGACACTTCTGTAATTGGAATGTCTCAATATACATTTCCAACAACAAGTTATATTCAAAAAAATGGTTGTTTAACCGGAACACAAACTTTTGGAAGTTGGTACTGGTTGTCAAGAGCCCCTATGATTAGAATGAATTTTGCTTCAGTGTCATCTATTGAAGAAAATATGTTCGCAGGTAAAATTTCTATTTACCCTAATCCCTCAAGCGGCATTCTTACTCTAGATATGATAGGGGTTTCTCCTGCTAAATATTCTATAAAATTAAAAAATATTCTAGGAGAAGTTCTATATTCATCTTCCATAAAGACAAGTGGAATATATAATGATATAATTGATATTAGAGAACTAAATCCTTCTACTTATATACTTCAGATAGAAAATGAGAATTATATATTTACAGAGAAGATTATAATAAAATAATTTAAAATTTAACATATGAAAAAAACAATAATTTTATTCTTTTGTATATCTTTCTTATTTTCTTGTGATTCAGATCGAAAGATTTTAATTAATGGAGTTACATATGTAGATTTAAATGTTAGGGCTAATCCAGACCCCTCATTTGATGGTAATATTATAGATAAATTAGTTCCTGGTGATATTGTTCAGATAGTTAGTTTTAATGATAAAGTTGGAAGAAATGGAGTATATTGGTGTGAAATTAAGCTTGATAGACCAGCAAATTATGACGGAAAAGAACTTAATTACGCTTGGGTCGCATATAGCGTAAAGGATTTGCCATTTGTTGTTGATAATGATTCTTGGGAAAAGATAAAAAGAATGTATGAAATGGAACATGAACAAGAAGTTAACGAAATCTTATTAGGTTCTAAAACGTGGGTAACTCAAGCTATTTATGATTATGTTTACTATGACAATTTAAAAGATATTAAATATTATTATAACGAAAATAGAGATAACCAACTCCAACAAAAAGAAAATCCTACTTCAAGGTATGAACTAGAACAGCCTTCTCATTCTGTAGATTTTACTACAGAAGATACGTACCCTAAGTATTGTAGAATTAGAATAACTTCATCAAGTGTTAACAGAGAAGAAACAGCTCTGTATGCAGTTAGTTTTAATCAATCTCCAAGAAATATTCATTTTTTCAGACAAGACAAAAGAACCAATAGAGGTTCCTTTGTTAAGGAGTTTCAGTTTGGGAATTCTTTTGATTCTAGTATTAAATCCATTCAAAGAAAGCCAAAGAGTAGTAGAGTATACTATGAAGATTATTATGGATATAAAACAAGACTCAACTTAAACTATGACGCAATAAGAATCAGACCTCATAATAGTAGGAAGAGATATATTGTTTATAACCCAGTAAATTATACTAGTGACAACATGAATGAGGCTTATTTTAGGGTAGTTGAGGAATATTAAATAATTAAACATGAAAAAACAAATTTTATCAATAGTTAGTATAACTATATTACTTTTATCATGCGGGGATACTAAGGATACAACAGAATCTACAGAAAGCACAGAAGAACAAATAGAAAAAGTAAAAGAAGAAAGAATAATTAAAGAAGTTATAGAGTACTATGCCTTTGTAGATAAATTAAGGGTTCGTAAGGTTCCGGGTTTAGAATCAACAAGAGAAGGAGCTCAATTTGTGGATGTTTTAGATGAAGGCGAAAAAGTTACATTTCTTGGAGAAAAATCTGAAGAAATGTATGAAGTAAAATTAAGAGGAAGGCAGATGAAAGCCCCTTTTTATAAAATTAAAACCAAGAAAGGTGAAATTGGTTGGATTTATGCTGGAGCTCTTAGTTCTTTTCCAATTGAAGTAGAACATTATAGAGTTGCAATATTTTTTGATCAAGATGGAAATATAGATGAAGGAGGTGATTTTGGGTATTACGCTTCTGAGGCAATGAATAATTTACTTGGTACAGGAATAGAATCAATATATGTAGATGATGATTTTGATGAGGTAGAGATAAGAAATCATAGAGGAGATATTATTGGGACAGAAAATATAAGTAAAATAGTAAAGAAGTATAAAATTGGAGTTGTCTGCGTAGAGAAAGGTCGAAGTCAGAAATACATAGATTATTCAATGAACATGAGTGATAAGGTTTTATGTACTTTTATCCCAGACTATTATGGTTCTGAATGTTATTTGTACTTTGAAGATGAAGATGGGATGTTTGAAGAAGATGCTGGGAGGTGATGAGATCAATGAAAAATTTACAAATAATTTTCTTTCTTTTTTTAATTACCTGCAATACAAAAGAATCTAAAATAGTTGAAACTCCTATTCCGGAGATAAAAGAATTTACATATAGTATTGATACTCTTTCAGAAAAAGATGTTGAGAATAATTATTGTTTTAAAAATGTAAAGAAAAAAATTCCTCTAGCTTCTATAAGTCTATCATATATAAATTTAGAGGGAGTTCATTCTAGCGGAGAGTTAATAGTTCATCAAGACGTATCACAAGAGGTTGTAGATATCTTTAGAGAAATATATAATTGTGGATTTAGAATAAATAAGATATTACCCATTTATCATTACGATTGTAGCGATGACAAATCAATGATTGACAATAATACATCCGGATTTAATCACAGAACTATAAGTGGTAGTAGAAAATTATCTGATCATTCATATGGAAAGGCTATAGATATTAATCCTATTTTTAATCCTCATATAAAGAGAAATAAAATATTCCCAAAAGAAGGAGAGGATTTTATTGATAGAAATAAATTGATTCATGGACTAATAAAGAAGGAGGATTGTGTTGTGACCGCATTTAAAAACAGAGGTTGGAATTGGGGAGGTGATTGGAAATATGAAAAAGACTATCAACATTTTTATAAATATTAATTTAACTAAACCATAAACTATGAAAAAATTATTATTACTATTATTAATAATTCCATTACTATCTAGTTCTCAGAGTAATGATTTTCTTACTAAACTTTTCTTGGATAGCGTACAGATTAAAAACCAGGATTTTAAATTGGAGTTAGCTGGAGTAATTAATACTAAAGCACAAAAAATTAATAAAGAATATAATGATTATTATGATAGTTATGAATCTGGTAATATAAGTGAAATTATATTTTTAGAGGATTTAAGAGTTGCTCAACAATTTAAATCTGAAGTAATAATTGGTTCAAGAACTGTAGATAATAGATCTGAATTTAATGAGAGATGTTCTTGGAATTGGTCCGGTAATAATCCAAACCTCAAAATGGTGTCCTCATATTCATTAGATTTGTTTCCTACATTTAGTTTCTTGAAGGGAAAATTATTAACTATTATCGATGGAGATTCTACAAATAAAGATTATTTATTTTCAGTTTCAAAATCAGATAAATATGATAATTATGGGCATAAAACTATGAGTTTTAATCTAACAGATGACAATGAGAAAGGATATACAATTCATACAATTATTATTAATGAACAATCATATATAATTTTTACTAAAAATGAAATGTATAAATTAGGTTTTAGTACTGGATTTGTAGACGAATCTAGATTTAAAGTGATTTGCGAAGGAAGAGATCAAACTTATTATTACAAACAAAATAGTTATTATGATAATTACTTTCAAAACTGCATTTGTAAATGCGATAAAGATTATCTAAGTCTTTATAGAAGAAAAACAAAATATATGAATGACACTTATAATCTCGATCAAGGTGATTTACTTTATTTATTTAAACTAGTAGAACAAAATTAAAGACTATGAAAAACATAATTTTATTGACACTTATTATTTTCTCGTTTACAAATTGTTCAAATAAAGAACATGATGCTTCCTATGAGGGAAAATATGACTATTCTAAAGGAGAAAACTACACAAATAATTCTAATGTTGATCCAGAACAATCAAACTTGCATATACATAATAAGTTTAAGGAACATAATACATACTCAATGCCTAAAAATATGATAGAGTATGAATTTTACTGGAATGGGTCAAACTATTATCCAATTGGATGGAGTAGAAATGGAAAGATTGCTTTTAGACAATTCACTTCTTTCGATGGTATTGGAGGTTGTTTAGACCAGATTATCATTCAAAGTATGATAACAGATAAAATACTTAAAACTATCAAATTAGATGAATTCAACCCAGATGTATCAGAGGATTGGGATAATCATTGTGATTTAGATCAGACATGGGACAAGGAGAGAAGGACAGTATTAAAGTACTTGAATAGGTATGAGATTGAGGATAATTCTTTTGGTTTAATAAACGATTCCGATAAGATTAGGACTAATGATGGAGAGTTTAGGATTAAGTTGTCACAAAGTTTGTTAGAAGAATTTTCAGAAGAAACTGGAGCAGAAAATAGAACTAAATATAAACTTAAAGTATATTTTGATGGAAACTCTAAAACTATTAGTAGTGAAGTGATTTCTGCTCATAATGTAGATTATCTCGGATATTATAAATCTCCATTTGAAAATAGAATCTTAATAGTTCTTCAGTATCAGGATGTTTCATATGGAGAATATAGTCATAATGGGGGTGTTATTACTATAGGATGTGATCTTGATTCAAGCTCTTGGGATTAAAATTATCTTCTTGAAACGATAGTATTTATTAATCACATTTAATACCAAAAACAAATTCTTCAATAATATTTAATTCTTCTGCAAAATTAGAGGCAGAGAAGCCTGTAATGTCTGAATATGTAATTAGTTTTCTATAATCCTCTAATAGTTGATTTGCGATTGGCATATAAGACCAATGCCATTTTTCTTCATTATATCCAGTGGACCTTCCTCCTGTTTTCTTTTCTGAGTATACTTGGCAGAATCCAAATTTAGTTGCGTTCTTAGTTAACCATTCGTATTCTTTGTTCGCTTTCTTGTTTGTTCCATCAAAATATTTGTCAAAACCATTTATATCTATATCGGTTCCCCAATGGTGTCTTGAGGTAGAAGGCATAGAGCTCCATAACATAATTTTCTGAATAACTTCTTTATCTGTTAGCCCCTCTTCTTTATACTTCTTATATTTTCGTTCCCAAATACTTTTTTGTGCATAAAAATTCCTAGTTCCTGAAACAATAGTTAGTGAGATTCCATCCTTTTCAGCCGCTTCTCTCATTTTTAAAAAAGCTGCTATGGTTAATTTATGTAAATACATCACAGATTTATTATGGTATTTTTTGTCTAAAACATCAAATTCAGGATGAGATTTTGGGTCAAATTTACCCATTAAGAAATTTTTCAAATCACTAGTTATATTATCTTCTTTCATTGTAATTAATGTGTCTTCTTGTTTTAAGTCAATGATTTTTTGATTGGAAAAAAATGAAATGGGATTAGAAAATTCCACTCCATAATAATCATTAGGTTTATTGTAATATACAAAAGAGCATATTAGACTATCTTGATCTAATATTATCTCATACTTTTTATCTAATTGTAGATTATTAAAATTAAACTCTATTTCTTTCTGCTCTGAGATTAATAGTATTTGAGAATGTTCCACATTATATTTTCTTAAAATAGAACTTAAACTAGCTCCTGAGGTCACTTTAGAACGAATAATAATATTATTGTCTTCTAATTTTGTTTTTGATTCTAATTTACTTTTAGTGTCAGTTTCTTGTGTTGAATGCTCAGATGAACAAGATAAAATTAGAATAGATAATAAAAGATATAGGTGTTTCATATATTTTATTTATATATGTAAAGATACAATATATTTTAAATAGAGATATTTAGTTTTAGTAAAAACCTTCTTGGTGCTTGCATATCTGTTGGCCTTGTGAGTATTTCAGAGTTTAAAACATTATTAATAATAAAATTCAGTTTTGTAAATTTAT
>CAJXFN010000076.1 GCA_913052655.1 uncultured Flavobacteriales bacterium
CTTTACATCATCATTATCAGAAATTAGGATATCATGAAAGTAAAATTGTTACACGTTTCTGGATTGTAGGAATCATGTTGGCAGTGCTTACTATAGTAACACTAAAGTTAAGATGATGAAAAAACTAGTAGTACTTGGAGCAGGCGAAAGTGGAATAGGAGCGGCCTTGTTAGCTAAAAAGAATAAATATGATGTTTTTGTTTCTGATAAAGGAATAATTACAGAAAAGTCAGTTCTTTCAAATAATGATATTAGATGGGAAGAGGGAGTTCATACAAAACATGATATCTTATCTGCAACAGAAGTAGTAAAAAGTCCCGGAATTCCAGATTCTATAGAAATTATTCAAGATTTAAAATCAAAAGGAATTCCAATATTATCAGAAGTGGAGTTTGCTTTTAGATATACTAAAGCAAAGATTATAGCAATCACAGGAACTAACGGAAAAACAACCACTACTTTGTTAATTGGACATATATTAAAAAGAGCCGGATATGATGTTTTAGTAGCGGGAAATGTTGGTGCTGGTTTTGCTAGATCAATTGTTGATAGAGATTATGACTTTATTGTTTTAGAATTAAGCAGTTTTCAATTAGATGGAATTGAGAAATTTAAAGCAGATATATCTATTATATTAAATATTACACCAGATCATTTAGATAGATATGAAAATGACTTTGAGAAGTATATACAATCTAAATTTAGAATAACAAAAAATCAGAAATCTGAAGATATTATAATCTATAACTATGATGATGAAAATATAAGAAATAAGATAGAGACTCAAGCAAAAAAGCTTCCATTTAGTTTGTATAAAACATTTGATGAGGGAGCGTTTTATAAAGATAAACAAATAAATATTAATATAAATAAAAATAAAATGACAATTCAGGAACTAGCTTTACAAGGAAAGCATAATGTTTACAATTCAATGGCTGCTGCAGTAGCTTCAAGAGTGTTAGAGATAAAAGATTTTATTACAAGACAAAGTTTATTAGATTTTCAAAATGTGGAACATCGATTGGAACATGTAATTAATGTTCATGGTATAGAATTTATAAATGATTCTAAAGCAACAAACATAAATTCTGTGTGGTATGCATTGGAGAGCATGCATAAAAATACAGTTTGGATTGTTGGAGGTGTAGATAAGGGTAACGACTACAGTGAGTTATTAAATCTTGTAAAGACTAAGGTTAAGGCCATAGTTTGTATTGGTGAAAGTACTAAGAACATTCATAGAACATTTGCTGGTCATGTAGATAAAATAGTTGATGCTAAATCAATGCATGAAGCTGTTGGTTTTTCATATCAGTTAGCACAAAAAGGTGATGCGGTTTTATTATCACCAGCTTGCGCTAGTTTTGATATGTTTTCCAATTTTGAACACAGAGGATTAGAATTTAAGAAATCGGTTAGAAGTTTATAAGAAAAAATGTCAAATCTTTCAAAAAATATAAAATTAGAGGGAGATAAAACTATCTGGACATTAGTATTTCTGTTACTGATAATTTCCGTATTAGTAGTGTATAGTGTTGAAGGATTATCCTCTACAAAATCTCATTTTAGAAACATATTAATAGGTTTAATAACAATGTATGCTGTACATAAATTAAAGTTTAAATACTTCTCTAAATTGAGTGTTGTAGGGATTATTATTAGTATATTTTTATTAATATTTGTTTATTTTATAGGAATGGAGATTAATGGAGCAAAGAGATGGATTTCTATAGGAAGTTTATCTTTTCAACCCTCTGATTTTGCTAAGATTGCTATTTTAGTTTTTATGTCAAGACAAATAAGTAAGTATCGAGATTATATAAATAATTGGAAAGATTTTTGTTGGTATTTATTTTTACCTCTTGTTGTTACATGTGCTCTTATTTTACCATCTAATTTTTCTACTGCAACATTAGTATTTATCAATGGATTTATGTTGATGATGTTTGCTAGAGTTAAATTGAAATTTTTATTATCAATTGTTATGATCGCAGTATTAGGATCTTCAATAGTTTATTTTGCTGGGAAATATATATCACCTTTTCAGGATTTAATGCCACGTTCTATTACGTGGGTTAACAGAATAGATGCATTTATTTCACCAACAGATGATTATATTATAGATGAAGGGCATCAATTGAATGAGTCTAAGATAGCAATAAGGAATGGAGGTATTTTAGGAAAAGGTCCAGGAAAAGGTATTCAACGTCATTTCTTATACGCTGGCTCTTCCGATTTTGTATATGCTATTACTGTTGAACAATATGGAATATTAATAGGAGGATTTTTTCCAATATTTTTGTATTTATTGTTCTTTTACAGATCTATTATAATTTCACAGAAAACAAAAAGTGTTTTTGGATCCTTAATGGTTGCATCCTTGTCATTTGCATTGTTGTTACAGGCTGTGATTAATATGGGGGTAAATGTTGGGTTATTTCCAGTAACAGGTCAAACACTTCCACTAATTAGTAAGGGAGGTACATCTATTATTTTTACCAGTGTTGCAATTGGCATTATTTTAAGTGTTAGTAGAGATTCAAACGATAGAGAATATGAAAAAGCTTAAGGTCATAATTAGTGGTGGAGGCACTGGAGGGCATATTTTTCCAGCAATCTCTATTGCTAAATCTTTAGAAAAGAAAGTAAAAGATTTAGAATTGTTATTTGTAGGAGCTAAGGACAGAATGGAGATGCAAAAAATTCCTGAAGCTGGATATACTATTAAAGGTTTGTGGATAAGTGGATTTCATAGGAGTTTTAGTATGAGAAATCTATTATTTCCTTTCAAATTAATTAGTAGTATTTTAAAGTCCTGGAGTATCATAAGAGATTTTAATCCGGATTTAGTTATTGGTACAGGAGGTTTTGCAAGCGGACCACTATTATATGTAGCATCTAAGAAAGGAATTCCATCAGTAATACAAGAGCAAAATTCATATCCAGGAATAACCAATAGATTATTATCTCGCCATGTTGATAAAGTGTGTACCGCTTATCATGAGATGGAGCGTTTCTTTCCAAAAGATAAATTGGTATATACAGGTAATCCTATCAGGGAAAATATAGTTAACTTCAAAGACAAAAAAGAAGAGGGAAAAAAGCTTTTTAATATAAATAATAATAATATAACAGTACTTGTGGTGGGGGGAAGTTTAGGTTCAAAAACTATAAATGAATCTATATCTCAAAATTTAAATTTATTCAAGAAAAATAAACTAAATCTAATTTGGCAAACAGGAAAATCTTTTAATGAAGACTCAAATAAACTAACAGATAAGTTTAAATTAGATGGAATTAGTTCTCATGTTTTTATTAAAGAAATGGATTTAGCTTATGCTACAGCAGACATTATTGTCTCTAGAGCAGGTGCTATTGCTATTTCAGAGTTATGTTTTATAGGTAAGCCAGTTATTTTAATTCCTTCACCTAACGTGGCAGAAGATCATCAAACAAAAAATGCACAATCGTTAGTTAATAAGAATTCTGCACTCATGGTGAAAGATGAGGATAGTAAGCGTAAACTTGTATTGGAATTGATGTCTTTATCTAAAAATAAAAAATTACAGGAAGAATTAAGTAGTAATATTAAAAAATTATCAGTTACAGATGCAGCTGAAAGGGTAGCGGATTTATCATTAGAATTGATAGAATAATGAATTTGTATAAGTATAAAAATATTTATTTTGTTGGAATTGGAGGTATTGGGATGAGTGCCTTGGCTAGGTATTTTAATAAAAGAAATTTAAATATACTTGGTTATGATAAGGTCAGAACTCCATTATGTTTAGATCTTGAGTCTGAAAATATTCATATTAATTATACTGATGATATAAATTTAATACCCGATGATGTTAGGCAAAATAAAGAAGAAACATTAGTAGTTTATACACCTGCCATTCCTATTAGTAACCATCAATTTTCTTATTTTAAAGATAATGGATATAAAATTCTGAAAAGATCAGAATTATTAGGAAAGATTACACAGGATAATTTTACTATTGCTATTGCTGGAACACATGGAAAAACAACAACTTCGTCAATACTTGCTCATATTTTGTACAATTCAAATATAGATTGTACAGCATTTCTTGGAGGTATTTGTTCTAATTATAATTCAAATCTAATTCTAGGAACAAAAAATAGTTTAGTTGTAGTTGAGGCAGATGAATATGACAGATCATTCTTAACATTAAATCCTGATATTGCCGTAATAACTTCTGTAGCGCCCGATCATCTAGATATTTATAAGAATAAAGAAAATTTAAAGAGTGCATTTACAGATTTTACAAACAAGATTAAAAGTGGAGGTACATTGTTCCTTGAAGATAGTGTTGATACTACAATGATTGATAGAAATGATATTTCTATTATAAAATACAGCACTTCAAATATTACTGATATTTCATCCAAAAACATTGTTAGCAGAGATGAGATTATGCATTTTGACGTGCTATTTGGAGAGGAGATTGTTACAGATTTTAAGTTAAAAATGGGAGGAGAATATAATGTTTCTAATGCTCTAGCGGCCATATCTATATCTAAAAAATTAAATGTTTCTAATGAGAATATTGTTCAATCCATTAACTCTTTTACTGGAATAGAAAGAAGATTTGAAACACATTTATCTAATGATGATGTAATTTTTATAGATGATTATGCTCATCATCCAGAGGAGATTGAAAAAAGTATCCTAGCGGTTAGGGATATGTATTCTGATAGAGAAATAACTGTAATTTTTCAACCTCATTTATATAGTAGAACTAATGATTTTATGGATGATTTTGCATCGTCTCTATCTTTGTCGGACAAATTAATATTATTAGAAATTTATGGAGCAAGGGAACAGGAGATAAAGGGTGTTTCTTCAGATATTTTGTTGCAAAAATGTAAGGTTAAGAATAAAAAGTTAAGTACAAAAAATGAGGTTTTGTCATTAATTAAAAAGAATGAAGTAGATGTTTTGTTAACGTTAGGCGCAGGAGATATTAGTACAATTGTAGAACCTCTAAAAGTTAAATTATCATGAAGAATATTTTTAACTTAATAAGATTTGTTACTGCTTTAACTTTACTTATTTCTATGATATATATATCTCTTAAATCTAAGGATAATAAATACTGTAATTTGTCTGACATTATAATAGAATCGGATAAAAATTCATTTGTTACAAATGATTTAATTGTGAGTTATTTAGAAGAGAATATGTTACACCCAGATTCAATAAAGTTAAATGAGTTTTCATTTGCTCAAATTGAGAGTTTATTGATAAATCATCCGTCAATAAAAAAGGCAACAGTTTACTCTGATTGGTATGGTAATATAAGCATTTATGTTGAGCAACGAAAGCCAATTGTAAGAATTCAAAATAAAAAAGAAAGATATTACTTAGATGAAGATGGTTTAAGAATGCCATTATCTAATAATTTTACTGCTAGAATGCTTCTTGTTACAGGTAATTTAAATAGTCTGATTGAAAATGAGTTGTTTATCATTACAAGTAGAATTTATAATGATGAGTTTCTTAAAAAACTAATTGTTCAGATTGATGTTACTAATTCTGAATTATTACTGTTGACTAGAATTGGAGAGCAAATTGAATTTGGAAAAATTAACAACATAAATGAGAAGTTTGAGAAATTGATGCTGTATTATGAGAAAGGAAACACACAAAATAAAGAATATACAAAATTAAACCTGAAATATAAAAATCAAATAGTTTGCACTAAATAATTGTAAAATGGAAAATGTTAAACAAAATACTGAAGTAACTAGTACCAAATCTGAAATTGTGGTTGGCTTAGATATTGGTACCACTAAAATAACAGTTTTAGTTGGTAAAAAAGATCAATATGGTAAGTTAGATATTTTAGGCACAGGAAAAGCTGTGTCAAATGGAGTAATGAGGGGTGTTGTTGCAAATATTGATAAAACGGTATCTTCGATTAAGGTTGCAGTAGACCAGGCAGAGTTAGAGTCAGGAATTAAAATAGATGAGGTTTATGTAGGTATCGCTGGACAACATATAAAGAGTCTGCAACACAGAGGAGAAATGGTGAGAGATGAAATTTCAGAAGAAATCTCAAAAGACGATCTAGATAAGTTGAAGAAAAATATGTTTAAATTGGTTACTATCCCGGGAGAGGAAGTAATTCATGTTATCCCTCAAGAATATACAGTAGATGGAGAAGATTTTATACAAGATCCCAAGGGAATGGCAGGTGTAAAGATTGAAGCGAATTTTCATATAATTACTGCTAAAGTTGCAGCAGTAAAAAATATTATTAGATGTGTCCAAAAAGCGGGATTAACTCCAAAGAATTTAATTTTAGAGCCTTTTGCATCTGCAGTTGCAGTATTAGATAATGATGAGAAACAAGAAGGAGTTTGTTTAGTAGATATTGGAGGTGGAACAACTGATGTTGCAATATTTTTAGATGGAATTATACGGCATACAGCTGTCATTCCATTCGGAGGAAATGTTATAACAAAAGATATAAAGCAAGGAATTCAAATTTTAGAAAAGCAAGCAGAGATGTTAAAAATTAAGTTTGGTTCTGCAATGTCTTCTTCAACCAAAGAAAATGTAATTGTCTCCATTCCTGGCTTGAGAGGTAAAGATCCTAAGGAGGTTTCTGTTAAAAATCTTTCAGCTGTTATTGAATCTAGAATGAAAGAAATTATAGATTTAGTGA
>CAJXFN010000077.1 GCA_913052655.1 uncultured Flavobacteriales bacterium
ATTAACTAACTTTTTATTTTTTTCTTTATAAAAGTTTGAATGAATAAGATTTTAATACTTGATTATTGAAAATTTTTATTTTTTAGTATCTTTGCACTTATGAGAAAAAGTATTTTATTATTTACAATAATATTTTCCAATTTTCTTAGTGCTCAAATAGTTATAAATGAGTACTCCGCTGCAAACTTCGATAGTTATCAGGATAACTATGGAGAGTATGAAGATTGGATAGAGATTTATAATTCTAGTACTACTACAATAGATTTAAATGGCTATTTTCTTACGGACAAAGTAGCAAATCCTACAAAATGGCAAATCCCATCTTCTTTTACGGTTCCTGCTAATGGAGTTGCTGTCATATTTTGCTCTGGAAGAGATGAAGTTTCTGGAGGAGCAGCCCATACAAATTTTAAGATAACTCAAACAAAGGGTAATGAAGTGATTATGATTTCAGATCCATCCCAAGTATTATTAGATTCTGTAACTGTTCGTCCAAATATCAAAACACATTCCAGAGGAAGAGAAACAGATGGAAGTGCTACTTGGTCTGTTTTTTTAGCTCCAACTCCTAATGTTTCAAACTCTGGTGCTTTTTTAGAATATGCTCCAACTCCCGTATTTTCAATACCTCCAGGATATTATACCGGTTCCGCACAAGTAGCTATCACATGTGCAGATCCTACAGCAACCATTTATTATACTCTTGATGGAACGAGGCCTGATAATACCTCTCCAACTTATACAGTTCCGATTACATTTACTCAAACTACTGTTTTAAAAGCAGTAACCTACAGTTCAAATTCAAATGTACCTCCATCATTTATAGAATATAACACTTATTTCGTTGATGATAACCATACCATACCTATTTTGTCAATATCTGGAGACCAAGTACTTGATCTTTTAGATGGTGGTTGGGGATCAACTTCACTTGAGCCTGAGGGAACAATTGAATGGTTTGATAAGGATGGTATTATACTAGATAAAGGAATGGGTGAATTTAATAAACATGGAAATGACTCATGGGCATATGCACAAAGAGGTTTTGACTATATAATGAGAGATCAATTTGGATATAATCACGCCTTACAGGACAAATTGTTTATGACTAAGGATAGAGATAAATTTCAGAGAGTTATTGTTAAAGCCGCTGCAAATGACAATTATCCATTCTCATATGGAAGTAATGGAGCTCATATACGTGATGCCTATATTTGTCATTTATCTCAACTTGCTGATTTAAGATTAGATGAAAGATCAACTACATCATGCATTGTTTATTTAGATGGTGTATATTGGGGTGTTTATGAAATGAGAGAGAAAACAGATGATCATGATTTCACAGATTATTACTATGATCAAGATAAAAACAATATTCAATATTTAAAAACATGGGGAGGTACTTGGACAGAGTATGGCGCTCCTAACGCCCAACCTGATTGGGATAATTTTGTAAATTTTGTTGACAATAACCCAATGGCAGTTCCTGCCAATTATAATATTGCTAAGGATCAGTATAACACAGGAAGTTTAATTGATTACTTCTTGCTTAATGCCTATGTTGTTTGTGCAGATTGGCTGAATTGGAATACTGGCTGGTGGAGAGGTTTAGACCCTAATGGAGATAAGAAAAAGTGGAGGTATACCCTTTGGGATATGGACAATACATTTGGACATGGAACAAATTATACTGGAATTCCAACTACAGGAGTCAACGCAGATCCATGTGATCCTAGTAGTTTAAATGATCCAGGTGGTCAAGGTCATGTTCCTATTTGGAATGAAATGCTTACCAATGAAGACTTTTTTAATGATTATATTAATAGGTGGCAAGATTTAGCTACCACTGATTTGTCTTGTGCAAATATGATAGCTGTTTTAGATAGTATGGTGGCTGTGATTGATCCAGAAATGCCTAGACAAATTGCTACATGGGGAGGTACATATACAGAGTGGCAGTCTAATGTTCAAGATGTCCGTGATTTTATCTTAGCCAGATGTAGTACTATGAATAATGGTTTCATTCCTTGTTATCCAGATTTGTCTGGACCATTTGATGTAACAGTGGAAATTGTTGGGATAGGTGAGGTTGAAATGAGTGATAATCTTATAATAAATGAAACTAATTCTCCTCAAGTATATAGTCGATTTGGAGGAGTAGAACTTCCTTTTGAGGTAAAGAGTGGAACATTCCAATATTGGGAAGTATTACCTACTGGAACATATATTTACGACCCAATTTTAGACACACTTGCATTTGAATTACAAGGAGATGTAACTGTTAGAGCAGTTTTTATACCACCAACTCCTACAAGAGATATTGTCTACATGGTTGAGCCAGTAGGAACTTCTACATCTATTGATGTAGATGGTGTTAATATTAACGTATTTCCAACATCAGTTAATTATACTATAGGAGATACTGTCACTGTAGTTCCTCAAATAGATCCTCTTTGGGGATTCAGTTATTGGGAAACAGATTCGGTAATTATGATGCCATTAGCAACTAATCCAACGGATTCTTTTTATGTAAATCATCATGATACTGTTGTTCTTCATATTTATGAACTACCAACTATAGAAGCTTTTATTAGTGGAAATGATAGTATTTGCGAAAATAGTGAGGAGATAGCTGAGGTAAGTATTTCATTTAGTGGTGTAGCTCCATACACTTTTGTTTATAGTTTCAATGGAGAGAATAAAGGTCCATTTACAACTACATTAAATCCTTATGTAATAGAAACTAAAATGGAGGGTATTTATGAGTTAGTTAGTTTTTCTGATGCGGATGAAATAGGGGGTATAAGTGGTCAAGCATTAGTCACTGTATTTCAACCACCTATTGCAGATTTTCATTTAACATCTTCCGATACATTAAGTATTTTAAATCCAACTTCAGAGTTTATAGATGATTCTTATGGAAATATTGTTTCTTGGCAGTGGAATTTTGGAGATAATTCTGCATATGAATATGATCAACTAGTGGAACACACTTTTGAACCAATATCTTCTCTATATACTGTTTCTTTAGTGATTTCTGATGAAAATAATTGTAAGGATACAACTTATAAAAATATCTTTGTAAAAGATGAATTTTGGATATATATTCCAAGTTCATTTACTCCAGATGACGATCAAATCAATGATAAGTTTTGTATTTCATACAATGGAATAAGATTAGAATCCTTCAATTTTACCATTTATGATAGATTCTCTAATTTAGTGTATTCTACCAACAATATCACAGATTTAGATTGTAATAATGGATGGGATGGAACTTATCAAGATACAGGTAATCCATTATTAATGAACACTTACATTTACGAAATCAATTATAAAGATTTTGAAGGATGGAAACATCAAGATTTTGGAACAATATTTTTAGTAAGATAGAATTATTCAACCCAATCCGCAATAAAAATATTTGTTTCTCTTGTACCTCCATTGTTTCTATTTGATGAAAACACAATTTTTTTTCCATCATTAGAAAATACAGGGAAGGAATCAAATGTTTTATCAAACGATATTTGTTCTAGGTTTTCACCATTTGTATCAATCATATAAAGATTGAATGGGAACCCTATCTTAGTTGCGTGGTTAGAACAAAATATAATCTTTTGATCAGTTGGATGATAAAAAGGAGACCAGTTAGCGTTTCCTAGATTTGTAATTTGTTTAAGATTTGATCCGTCAACATTACAAGTGTAAATCTCCATTTTTGTTGGTTGTACAAGCCCTTGATTTAAAAGATCTTTATATTCTGTTATTTCTTTTTCAGTTTTTGGCCTTGAGGATCTAAAAACTAATTTTTTTCCATCGTTTGAAAAGAACGCTCCTCCATCGTAACCTAGTTGATTAGTAATTTGTGTAACGTTTGATCCATCAATATTACAAGTATATAGTTCCAAGTCACCACTTCTAATTGATGTAAAGACAATTTTATCACCTTTTGGTGAAACCGTAGCCTCTGCATCATATCCTTTTTCATTTGTAATCTGTTTAACAATATTTCCTTTAAGATCAGAAATAAAAATATCATAGGAATCATATATTGGCCATACATATTTTCCATTGATTCTTCTTGCTGGAGAATGTGGGCATTTAGCATCTTTTAGATGTGTTGAGGCGTATAATACAGTTGTGTCTCCAGGTAGAAAATATGAACAAGTTGTTCTTCCAATACCTAAACTAATCCTATTAGGAATAGAATCTTTTAGAGTGTAGTCGTTAGAGTCAATTATATAAATTTGATCACAGTTTTCACCCCATTTTTCATTAGTTGATTGAAAGATTAATTTTGAATCATCAAAACTCCAATATGCTTCAGCGTTTTCTCCACTAAAAGTAATTTGTTTGATATTTTTAAAATATTTTTCTTGAGGATATTTTAATTCAGAGTCTTGCGCTTCTATTAGTTTTACACTGAAAAATAGTATAATTATCAATGTTTGTTTAAATAAATATAAATGTTTCATATTTTTGAAAAAATTTATGCAAAGATAAGTTAACAAATTATATTATATTAAAATATGAAAAAAATCCTTATTTATTTACTGTTAATTTTCCAGACAACAATTATCTGTGGACAAGATATTAACAAAATTAGTCAAATTCAAGATGATTTAAAATTTTTATCTTCTGATAAATTAGAGGGGAGATTTACAGGAACCGATGGAGAAAAGATAGCCGCTGAATATATAATTTCAAATTTTGAGGAGTTTAATTTACAGCCCTTTGGTGATAGTAACAGTTTCATTCAAAAATTTAATGCTTTACTTAGAATAAATCCACATTCTGATATTGACAACAAACAAATTATTGGAAGAAACGTTGTTGGGTTTTATAATAATAATGCTAGAAACACAATAATTATTGGAGCTCATTATGATCATTTGGGATATGGAGAAGTTGGGTCTCTATCTACATTAGAGAACCAAATTCATAATGGAGCTGATGATAATGCTAGTGGTGTTGCATTGATGATTAATTTAATTCCCGAATTAATTAAATATTCAAATTATAATTATTTGTTTATTGCTTTCTCTGGAGAAGAGTTAGGTTTGTACGGCTCAACATATTTTGCTAAAAATCCAACAATTGAATTAGAAGAAGTTAGATTTATGTTGAATTTTGATATGGTTGGGAGGCTAAACAACTCAAGAACATTATTAGTAAATGGTGTTGGTACAAGCTCTAAGTGGGAGAGTTTAGTAGAAAAAAGTAATATTTACGATTTTGATTTAAAAACTACTCCTTCAGGATTTGGTTCCTCAGATCATACACCATTTTATAATAGAGAAATACCAGTTTTACACTTTTTTACTGGGCAACACGAAGACTATCATAAACCGTCTGATGATATTGAAAAGATTAATTTCGAAGGTATATATGATATTTCAAGGTATGTTGTTAATATTATCAAAAATTCATTTGACATTTTAGATTTTGATTATGTAGAAACTAAATCTGAATCAAATGAAACACCTAGATTTTCAGTAACATTAGGAATAATGCCTGATTATCTTTCAGAAGAAAGCGGATTGAGGATTGATGGTGTAAGTAAAGATAAATTAGCTGATAGAGTTGGAATTTTAAATGGAGATGTTATTGTCAAGTTAGGAGAATTTGATGTAACAGATATAATGACATATATGAAGGCTTTGTCAAATTTTAAATCAGGAGATAAAACAATTGTTGTTATCTATAGGAACGAAGTAAAAAAAGAATTTGACGTAATTTTTGATTAGTTCAATATTTAAGAATAAACTCCTGTTTTCAACTAAGACAAAGTTATTTAAAACAAAAAAGCAGAAACTTTCGTTTCTGCTTTCAGTACCCGGAGCGGGACTTGAACCCGCACGGACATTACTGTCCATTGGATTTTAAGTCCAACGTGTCTACCAATTCCACCATCCGGGCAGGATATTTTAAGAACTAGAGCGAGTGATGGGATTCGGACCCACGACCCTCACCTTGGCAAGGTGATGCTCTACCCCTGAGCTACACTCGCGTTAGGTCGGCAAATTTAATTAAATATTCAATATTTCCAACTCTTTTTTTATTTTCCTATTAGTTTTTTTATCTCATTAAGTTTCAATAATGCTTCAACCGGTGTTAGGGAGTTAATGTCAATGTCTGTAATTTCATCTTTTATTTGAATTAGAGTAGGATCATCTAACTTAAAGAAACTAAGTTGCATCTCTTCATTTGTGTTTATAGCTTTCTTGTTTTCATTTTTACTTTTGTTATTTTCTAGTTTCTTTAAAATCTGTTCGCTCTTTTTTATAATCTCTTTAGGCATCCCGGCCATTTTTGCTACATGTATTCCAAAACTATGCTCTGAACCTCCTTCTGCCAAGGTTCTTATAAAAATTATTTTTTTTCCAACTTCTTTTACAGAGACATTGTAGTTTTTAATCCTATCGAACATGCTTGACATATCATTAAGTTCGTGATAGTGGGTTGCGAAAAGAGTTTTTGATTTACAACTATTTTCATGTAAATATTCAGCAATAGCCCATGCGATTGATACGCCATCATAAGTGGAGGTTCCCCTTCCAATTTCATCTAATAAAATTAGACTTCTCTCAGATAGATTATTGAGAATACTTGCTGTTTCATTCATTTCTACCATAAATGTTGACTCTCCCATAGAGA
>CAJXFN010000078.1 GCA_913052655.1 uncultured Flavobacteriales bacterium
GAAAAAAGCAGATTGAACTTTCTTTTTTGCCATTAATCTTGTTTAATTTTATTTATAATATTTGTGGTGGAAAATCCGTCAATAAAAGGAACTAGAATTACTTCTCCTCCATTTCGTAAAACTAATTCATGACCTGTAATTTCTTCAACTTTATAGTCCCCTCCTTTTGCTAGAATATCTGGCAGAATGGCTTCAATAAGCCGGTATGGAGTGGCTTCTGAGAACAAAACAATTGCGTCAATAAATTGAAGAGAAGCTAGTAATATTGCTCTTGAATTTTCATCAATAATAGGTCTTTTTTCTCCCTTTAACTTATGAATAGAGTTGTCTGAATTTAATCCAATAATTAATCTATCTCCTAAATCTGCTGTATTAGCTAAAACCTCAACATGTCCTCTGTGCACTAAATCAAAACACCCATTAGTAAAAACAATTTTATCACCTTTACTCCTCCAAATTTTGGATTGCTCTATTAATTCTGATAGAGTATAAATTTTAGATTTTATGCTAAGTAAATTTGGCATTTAACTATTTTTTCTTTCTAATAAACAACATTAAAATACCAATAGATCCCATGACAATTGCTACAAATGTTTGAGCCGTATGCACTACAAATGGAAACAACATAGCAGGATTGTACTTATCATATGGATTTACATTCAACTTACCCTCTGGTATTTGTAATGCAACTAAACCAATCATCACTATTAGATGATATGAACCTATACCTCCAGGTGCCGGAATAACCATTCCAATACCACCTAAAATTAACAAAAATAATCCATCAGATATCCCCAAATGAGAGGTTTCTGGAATTGCATGAAAACAAACATAAGTCATCAGGAAATACATTATCCAAATACTAAATGTATGAAACCAAAAATATGATTTATTTTTCATCTTCTTTATACTTCTGAAACCCTCTTTCAATCCATCAATGAAGTCCAACACCTTCTGATAAGAAGACAATTTCTTTATTTTATTTCTTAAAAAATAAAGGACTAAAGCAACAACAATAATCACTAATAACACAATAAACTTTGTATGAGAGGATTCTGAGTTATCTATTTTATTATATTCATTTACAGAACGCACAATTTCTCCAAATCTTAAAAGAACAGCTATGAAAAAACCAGCTACCAGAAAAACAAAATCTATTACTCTTTCGATTAATATAGTTCCGAAAAGTTTATCCACAGGAATATCATCTGATTTATTTAATGCAGTACATCTAGATATCTCTCCCGCCCTTGGGATAAATAAATTTGTGAAATAACCTACTGAAACCGCAGAAACAGAATTTGTTTTAGAGGTTTTATATCCAAGAGCATCAATAAGTACAATCCATCTAAATCCTCTATTTACATAAGCCCAAGCCCCAAACACCATAGATAAGATTACATATAAATAATCTACTTTTAATAAATCTCTTTGTAAACTTTCTGAATTTTTTCCAAAAAAGTAGTATAAGATAAAAATCATAAAAGTAAAAGAAAAAACAACTTTTAATATATTAAGTATACTTTTCCTATTCATGCTGTAAAATTAAAAAATAATATTGTCAATTAATCGAACGGATGAAATACTTATTGCAACACAGGCTACGTTGTGGCCTTTTTCATTATATTCTTCTATTGGTTGAAGATTTTCTAAAGAAACAATCTCAAGATACTCTAAATCTAATTCTACATGTCTCTGAAATTTTTTAATACTGATTTCTTTTAATTCTTTAACAGAATATTTAGGAGCATTTTCTTTGATAAATAGTAATGTTTTATAAATAAGAGTAGCTTTCTCTAAATCAGATTCTGAAAGTCTTTTGTTTCTGGAGCTCATTGCCAATCCTGATTCTTCTCTTTTAGTTGGCACTCCTATTATTTCTATATCTAAATCAAGTTGTTTTGTTATGTGTTTAATAATTTGTAGTTGCTGAATGTCCTTTTGCCCAAAATATGCTATGTTCGGATTTACAATTCTGAATAGCTTCTCGACAACTGTAGCTACTCCATTAAAATGACCTTTCCGACCTCTTCCCTCCATAAATTTATCTAATCCGTTAAAATGAAATTGTTTTGCTTTTTCATTTTCATAATATAAATCGGAGACCTCTGGTAAGTACACAATATCACAATTTAAATCGTTTAATGCTGCTAAATCTTCATCTATTGTTCTAGGATATTTCTCTAGGTCTTCAGAATTATTAAACTGTGTTGGATTAACAAAGATACTGCAAACTACTAAATCAGAATTTTGTTTTGCTTTGGAAATTAATGTCATATGTCCATTGTGCAAGGCTCCCATTGTTGGAACAAATGATACTATCTTTTCATCATTCTGAGTATGTAAATACGATTTCAGATCTTCTTTTAACCTAAATATTTTCATGAATCAAAATTGTATAATCAGCAAATCTAACCGAATTGCTTGATATAAAGCATATAATTTTGTAAATTTGTAGGCTAATTAATTTTTTATGGGAAAGAAAAAAATATTATTTGTTTCGCAAGAGATAACACCCTACCTACCAGACACATACATGTCAGAAGTAGGATTAAACCTTCCAAAGAACTCCATTGAATTAGGAAATGAAACGAGAGTTTTTCTTCCAAAATTTGGAGTAATCAAAGAAAAAGCTAATAATTTACATGAGGTTATTCGTCTATCAGGAATGAATTTAATATTAGATGATTTTGACCACCAACTTATCATAAAAGTTGCATCTATACAATCTGCAAGAATGCAAATATATTTTATTGATAATGACGAATATTTTCCTAGAAGAGTAATGTTTCATGATGAAGATGGAAATTTCTTAGAAAACAATGAAGAAAGAATGATTTTTTATTGTAAGGGAGTTATTGAAACTGTAAAAAAACTTGGCTGGGCACCCGAATTTATTCATTGTCAAGGATGGTTTTCTTCTTTAGTCCCTATGTATATTAAAAAAATCTACAATGAAGATCCACTATTTAAAGACACTAAAGTTATCTATAATGTATTTGATACAGAATTTGAAGGATGTTTAAATTCAGGAATCATAAACAAACTGCTTTTTGAAAATAAATTAGATGAATCCGATTTAACTATATTAAAGAATCCTACATTTGAAAATTTAAGCAAATTTGCGATTAATTACTCTGATGCGGTTATTCAAGGATCAGAAAACATAAATACTGAGGTTCTACAATACATGAAGGATAGTAATCTGCCAATTATGAACTTTCCTGGAGAAGAGGGTTACGAGAAACAATACAATAATTTCTTTGATTCTTTAGTTGAAGAAGAGCAATTAGAACTTACTGAAGAATAAAGAAGAATGAATATTTTAAAAAAATCAGCTTACTTTATGTTAGGGGTTGGATTATTTGCCTGTGACGACCCAAATGTAATAGGTCTTGATCTCCCAGGCTCAGCGAGATTTACTGTCTCTAACGACTCCATACAAAACTTTGAAACTTCAACAATTTCTGAAGATAATTTGCGATCTGATGAGAGTTTACACCTCCTTTTAGGTCAAATAAATGATCCTATTTTTGGAGAGAACAAAGGCGCATTTGCTACTCAGATGTTGTTACCATCAAATAATATTGAAGAAATACAAAATGTAGTAATTGACTCTGTTTTGATAACTTATAGTTATACCGATTTTTATGGTGATTTAAACGAGAGTAACGACTTAGACATTAATGTATTTAAATTAGAGGAGGATATTAATAAGGATAGTATTTATTACTCCAATTATAGTCCAGCTATATCTAACACAAATCTAGCAATCGGTAATAAAATTTATGATGGAGATTCTATAAGTTCAGCATATATAAATATACATCTTGATAATTCCATAGGACAAGAACTTATAGATGCGAGCGGTAGTTCTTCAATGATAGATAATGAATCTTTTTTAGATTTTTTTAAAGGATTGTATGTCGAAGCTACCGCATCAAATACTATTTTATATCTAAACCCTACCGCCGATAAAAGTAGATTTAGTGTGTATTATCATGAGGTTGGTGTAGACACAGCTGTTAGTTTAGATTTTGAATTAGGAGGTAATGCTGCTCGAATTAATATCTTTAACGACAAAGACTCCTCTTTTTTGGTAGAAGAGGAAGAAAAAGCTTATGTACAATCTATGGCGGGTCATAAAGTTAAATTGGAGTTTTTAAACAGAGATTATCTACACGAAATGTTTTCTGGGAAAGCGATTAATAAAGTCAGTATTGATTTTGAATGCATAGAAGACCTAAATTATCCTCCACATGAAAAAATTTATTTAGTTAGAGAGACAAAGGATGGAGAAATTGTTTTACTTAAGGATTTTACCATTGAGGGAGACCAACATTTTGGTGGAGAGATAGATGGCACAACTTATAGATTTAATATTACTCGATATTTTGTTCAATTACTAACTAATGATGAGTATACAGATGTTTTATATTTGCTTCCCTCTGGAGGGTCTGCAAATGCAAACAGAACTATTTTAGATGAGAGTAAGACATCTATTAAAATTATTTATACAGATATATAAAGTATGTGCGGAATAGTAGGATATGTAGGAGACAAGAATGCTTATCCTATTATTATAAAAGGATTACAAAGGTTAGAATATAGAGGTTATGATAGTGCCGGAATAGCATTGTCTGAAGGAGAGGAAATAACAATCCTAAAACAAAAAGGAAAGGTTTCTGACTTAGAGGACTATTCTTCTGATAAAAATATAAAAGGAACAATAGGCATAGGACATACTAGATGGGCAACACACGGAGTACCAAATCAAAAAAATGCACATCCACATAGTTCAGAAGATAATAAACTTGCAATAATACATAACGGAATTATAGAAAATTACGATTCTATAAAAAGAATGCTTTCAAATAAAGGACATACTTTTATATCGGATACAGATACAGAAGTATTGATTCACTTGATAGAAGAAATAAAAAATCACGAAAACTGTAGTTTATTTGAGGCGGTACGTCTTTCGTTAAATGAAGTAATTGGAGCCTATGCTATAGTAGTAATGGAGCAAGGAAATAGAAATGAATTTATTGCTGCCAGAAAGGGAAGTCCTTTAGTGATTGGCGTAGGGAAAGAGGAATATTTTATTGCTTCGGACGCAACTCCAATTATTGAATATACCAGAAATGTAGTATACTTGGAAGATGGTGAAATTGCTAGAGTTAATAGAAAAGAAGAGCTCGAAATAAAAACCATTTCGAATATAAGAAAAAATCCATATATACATGAGCTAGAAATGAGTTTAGACTCTATTGAAAAAGGGGGATATCCTCACTTTATGTTAAAAGAAATATTTGAGCAACCAAACTCTGTTTTAGACACTTTAAGAGGAAGAATTGATCCTGAAACTAAAGAGGTGAAATTAGGAGGATTAATGGATTACGAAAAGAAACTTACAAACGCAAATAGAATAATAATTGTCGCTTGCGGAACATCTTGGCATGCGGGATTAATTGGAGAATATCTATTTGAGGATTTAGCAAGAATTCCGGTTGAAGTAGAATATGCGTCTGAATTTCGATATAGAAACCCTATTATTAAAGAAGATGATATTGTACTTGCTATTTCTCAATCGGGCGAAACAGCTGATACTTTAGCCGCACTTGAACTTGCAAAAGAGAAAGGAGCTACTATTTTAGGTATTTGTAATGTAGTTGGATCTTCTATTGCTAGACTTACAGATGCTGGAGTATATACCCACGCTGGCCCAGAAATAGGAGTAGCCTCTACCAAAGCATTTACTACTCAGGTAGCAGTACTTACTCTTATGGCTTTAAAAATTGCAAGATTAAAAGGAAGTATTACTACTTCTGATTATCATAATATGATTGCAGAATTGGAGCTGATTTCTCAACAAATATCTCAGGTTTTGGAGTCAGAAAAAATAATTGAAAAAATTGCTGAAAAATTTCAAAATGTACAAAACTTCTTATACTTAGGAAGAGGATACAACTTCCCAGTAGCTTTAGAAGGAGCATTAAAATTAAAAGAAATATCATATATACACGCTGAGGGATATCCAGCTGCAGAAATGAAACACGGTCCTATTGCTCTTATTGATGAGGAAATGCCAATTGTTGTAATAGCTACCAAAACAGGAAATTACGAAAAAGTAGTTAGTAATATACAAGAAGTGAAAGCTAGAGGAGGTAGATTAATAGCTATAGTTTCCAAGGGAGATATTACTGTAAAAGAAATAGCAGACTATACTATTGAAATACCTGAGTGTTCCGAAGCACTTTCTCCATTACTAACCAATATACCACTACAGTTATTATCTTATTATATTGCAGTTTTAAGAGGATGTAATGTAGACCAACCTAGAAACCTTGCAAAATCTGTAACGGTCGAGTAGTTTCATAACACCGTTTTGGTTCCGAAAACTTCCTTAATCAAATTGTAAATTCCTGTTATTGATTTTTAAGTGTTACA
>CAJXFN010000079.1 GCA_913052655.1 uncultured Flavobacteriales bacterium
TTTTGCAAAGATAGGAATTCTTTTATCCTAATATTTTGTAATTTCGGCTTCTTTAAAAAAACATATTTATAAAATGAAAATGAACGACTATATTAGTGATTTTACCAATCATTTAACAGAAGCAATGGAAATAGGAGATTCCTCCGAGTTTGTTAATACAGACAAGAAATTTAAAAATATTTTAATCTGTGGCTTAGGAGGATCTGGTATTGGAGGGACTATTTTAAATGATATTGTTTCTCTTGATATAGACATTCCAATTTCATCTACAAAGGATTACAGCATACCTAATTTTGTAAATGAGAATACTTTAGTTATCGCATCATCATATTCAGGAAATACAGAGGAAACTATTTCCGCATTACAGATATGTATACAAAGAAAAGCGGAAATTTGTATTATAACCTCTGGTGGAAAATTAAAAGACATAGCGATTAAAAATAATTTTAATCATATTATTATACCTGGAGGCCACCCACCTAGAGCTATGTTTGGATATGCTTTTACAGAGCTTTTTTATGCGTTGAATATTTATGGAATTATAGATAATTCTTTTCAAAGTGATTTTAAAAAGGCTATTCAAATCTTAAACACAGAAAAACAAAATATACAAAAACAATCGATTTTATTAGCAGAAAAAATGTATAAGCAAACTCCGGTAATCTATGTCGCTAAAGGTTTTGAGGGAGTGGCGGTTCGTTTTAGACAACAATTAAATGAAAATAGTAAAATGTTGGGTTGGCATAATGTAGTTCCCGAGATGAATCACAATGAACTTCTAGGTTGGAGAACAAATGTGGAAAACTTAGCGGTTATTTACTTCCGCAATAAGTCGGACTTCAAAAGAAATCAAGTTAGAATGGACATTAATAAAAAGATTATTTCCAAATATACATCAAACATTTCTGAGGTATGGAGTGTTGGAGATTCTGTTATTGAAAACACATTATATCATATTAATCTAGGAGACTGGATAAGTTGGTATTTATCAGAAATGAATAATGTTGATGCAATTGAAATTGATGTAATTAACTATTTAAAAGGAGAATTATCAAAAATTTAATGAACAAAAAAGTAATATTTGAAGATTTAGGACTGATAGATTATAAAAAATGCTGGGATTATCAGGAGGAAATTTTTGCAAAAACTATTGAAATAAAAACTAAAAATAGAAAAGAAAATAGATGTATTGAAACCAAAAACACACTTATTTTTTGTGAACACCCCCACGTATATACCCTAGGTAAAAGTGGAGATGAAAAAAATTTATTAGTAAATGCAGAATATTTAAAAAAAGTGGGAGCTTCATTTTATAAAATTAACCGAGGAGGAGATGTTACTTATCATGGCCCAGGACAAATTGTGGGTTATCCAATTTTAGATCTAGAAAATTTTTTTACCGATATTCACAAATATCTTAGGTTATTAGAGGAGGCGGTAATTCTTACTTTAAAAGAATATGGATTAAACGGAGAGAGATCTGAGGGTGAAACTGGTGTCTGGCTTGATGTTGGCTCTACGAAAGCAAGAAAAATTTGTGCTCTTGGGGTAAAAACAAGTAGATGGGTTAGTATGCACGGCTTTGCATTTAATGTAAATTCAGATTTATCCTATTTTGGGAATATTGTGCCATGTGGAATTATAGATAAACAAGTTACCTCTCTAGAAAAAGAGCTAAAAAAAGAAATGGACATGTGGGAGGTCAAGAACAAACTTAAAATACATTTAGTTAATCTGTTTGAAATGGATTTGGTTTGATTTGAAAAAAACACCAATTATGGTTATCAATTTTGGATTGCAGAAAGACAAAACCTTAAGTTGTTTTATGCAAGAGGTTTGTGGGGTCAGTATGTAATATGTGTTCCAGAAATAGACATGATTATTGTCCGCTTAGGAAGAAAATACGGAAGACGTTTACAAGATGGACACCGTCATGATTTTTATAAATTTGTAGACGCCGCTTTAGAAATGTATAACTAAAACCTATATATGATGAAAAATCTGATTAAAATTATAATTCTATTATTAATAGCTAATAATTTACAAGCTCAAAAAACACAAACAGACAATTCAGGGTTAATTATTAAATTGAAAGACTTATACTATAGTTATGAAATTAATAGAGAAATAGACGAGCAAAACGAGTTTCTTAAGCTAAGTTTTATGAATAATCAAGAAGACGACATAATACAAAGTTTTCAATCATACACAGACTATTGTAAATCCATTAAAACGGACGGCATTAAAGACGACTCTCTTAGATTCTATTTGCAAAATTATATAAACTGGTTGATAGAGCTAAATATATCGATTATTGATAAAACTAAAGATAGTAATGATGTTAATAAGACAAAACAAAACTTTTATAAAAAAAGAGACCAATATTACACATACCTATATAGTGAGTATGCTACTCAAAAATTTATTAAAATTAGTGAAGATTATTATTGGGAAAATATTGACAAGAACAATTACATCTCAGCAAAAGAATACTTAATTTATAATAGTCTAAAAACAACTAATATTAAAAACGCGGTTAAATTTTTAGATTCAATATCATTATTTATATCAGATTTTCAAGAATACTCCATTTATCAAATTGAAATTGCTGACCAACAGATTATTAATGATAATGAATTTGGGGTAGACGAAGATGGTTTGTTAATCGGAGAAAAAGTTGCCTTAGAAAAATATTTAGAATTATTAGAAAAGAAAGAGTATTCTTTATACTTATTTGAAGCTTGGAGAAAATGGAGAAGTGTATATCAATATCAAAATGGCTCATCAAAGTTCTCATTTATTAATAATGATTTATTTAATAGCAAAAGGAAAGAAATTTCATTTTTTATTTTAGATTTTATTAAAAATAATCCACAAGATGATTTAGCAATAAATCAATTTTTACTTTTTGCTACACAAGAAAATATATTAAGGTTTGGGCCATATGATTATGGTAACCAAAACGCTATAGAAATGTATAATTTGTTTCCAGAAAAATATGATTTTTAATGTTATCCGATTTAAAATTAAATAAAGTCCTTTTTCTAGATATAGAGACTGTTCCTATAAAATATAATTTTAAGGAGCTTTCTCCAGTATTTCAAAAGCTTTGGGAAGAAAAAACATCTTGGCAAAGAAAGGATGAATTCACAGCTTCTGAATTTTATAAAAAGAAAGCGGGTTTGATGGCAGAATTTTCAAAAGTAGTTTGTATATCTGTAGGATACTTATTTACAGAAAAAGGAGAAAATCATTTTCGAATTAAATCCTTTTATGGGGATGAAGAAAAAGAATTACTGTCAGAATTCATTCTTCTTTTAAACAAAGAGTTTAACACAAAAAAACATCAGTTATGTGCTCATAATGGCAAGGAATTTGATTTTCCATTTTTATCAAAAAGAATATTAATAAACGATTTAAAACTTCCAAAACTTTTAAATATTGCGGGTAAGAAACCATGGGAATTAAATCATTTAGACACAATGGATTTGTGGAGGTTTGGAGACTACAAAAATTACACTTCTATAAAATTACTCTCTGAACTTTTTAATATCCCAACACCAAAGGATGATATCGATGGAAGTCAAGTTTCTAGAGTGTATTGGGAAGAAAAAGATTTGGAAAGAATAAAAATTTATTGTCAAAAAGACACCATTACTGTTGCACAATTACTTTTAAAATACAAAGGAGAAGACCTTATAAAAGAAGAAAACATTGAGTTTGTATAACTGAGAAAGAAAAACTATTTTTATACGCTTAAAATTTAATATCATGGCAAATAAATTGTTGGAGTTTAAAAACTTGGTAACTGAGTTTAAAACCGAAGGAAAGTCAGTAAAAGCGGTTAAAGGTGTTAGTTTCGAATTAAATAAGGGGGAAACTATTGGAATTGTCGGCGAATCAGGCTCTGGTAAATCTGTAACTTCTCTTTCAGCCATGAGATTAATCCCTGATCCACCAGGAGAAATTACGGGAGGGGAAATTATTTTCCATAGAAATGATGGCTTGGAAATAGATTTGTTGTCTATTTCTGAGGAAGAAATGAGAGCATACAGAGGAAATGATATTGCAATGATTTTCCAAGAACCAATGACTTCCTTAAATCCTGTTTTTACATGTGGAGATCAGGTAGTAGAAGCAATTATACTTCACCAAAAAGTAAGTAAAAAAGAAGCAAAGGAAATTACCATTAAGTTGCTCGAAGAAGTTCAGCTTCCTGACCCAGAAAGAATTTATTCAACCTACCCACACCAAATTTCAGGAGGTCAAAAACAAAGGGTAATGATCGCTATGGCTATGAGTTGTCAGCCATCTGTGTTAATTGCAGATGAGCCAACTACCGCATTAGACGTAACGGTTCAAAAAACAATATTGGAGCTTATGCAAAAACTCCAGAAGGAAAGAGATATGGGAATTATGTTTATTACACATGATTTAGGAGTTATTGCGGAATTAGCGGATAAGGTGGTTGTGATGTATAAAGGAGATATTGTGGAGCAAGGAAATGTTTGGGACATCTTTACTAATCCAAAACATCCATATACTAAAGGATTATTAGCTTGTCGCCCTCCATTAGACAAAAGATATACTTTCTTGCCGACGGTTTCTGATTTTATGAAAGTAGATGACAATGGTAATATTATTGATAACGGTATCTCTGTATCAGAATTTACTAAAGATTTAGCTATACCAGATAGTGATAGAAAAGCTAAGCAAGAAAAATTATTTGCAAAAGAACCAATTTTACAGGTAAAGAATTTAAAAACACATTTTGCTATTAGGAACGGATTTTTCGGGGGAGTTACAGGATATGTAAAAGCTGTAGATGATGTTACTTTTGACGTGTATCCTGGAGAAACTCTAGGACTTGTAGGCGAAAGTGGTTGCGGTAAAACAACTACAGGAAGAACCATTTTAAGGCTGGAGGAGCCAACCGAGGGACAAATGATTTACAAAGGCAAGGATATTGCAACAATGAATGCGGAAGAATTAAGATCATTTCGTAAAGAAGTACAAATTATCTTTCAAGACCCATATTCTTCATTAAACCCAAGAATGACAATCGGTAATGCGATAATGGAACCTATGCAAGTTCATGATATTCTAGAAAATGATGAGCAGAGAAAAAAGAGAGTGGAAGAACTATTAGAACGAGTAAGTCTAAACCCGTCACATTTCTATAGATATCCACACGAGTTTTCTGGCGGGCAAAGACAAAGAATTGGCATTGCTAGAGCTCTAGCTGTAAATCCTAAATTTATTATTTGTGATGAATCGGTTTCTGCATTAGACGTTTCAGTACAAGCCCAAGTTTTAAATTTATTAAATGAGTTAAAGGAAGAATTTGGACTTACCTATATTTTTATATCTCACGACCTGTCTGTAGTAAAATACATGAGTGATAGAATGGTAGTAATGCAAGAGGGTAAGATTGAAGAAATGGGAGAGGCTGATAAGATATACAATAAACCAGAAACTCGTTATACTCAAAAATTAATTGATGCAATACCTGAGGGGAAGATAGAAGATATAAAAAAACACCTAGAAAACAAGGGAATTAAAGTTGGTTAAATGAAAACTGCAATAATTGGCGGCGGAGCGTCGGGGTTTTTTGCAGCAATCAATACAAAAGAAAACTTCCCAAACTCGGAAGTTTCTATTTTTGAGAAATCAAGCAAACTACTGTCGAAAGTTTTGGTATCTGGTGGAGGAAGATGTAATGTTACCAACTCCGAAAGATCTATTTCTAACTTTTCAAAATCTTATCCTAGAGGAGAGAAACAACTTAAAAAATTATTTGGTATTTTTAATAATCAAGATACTATAGAGTGGTTTGAAGACAGGGGTGTAGAAATTGTTGCAGAAGAAGATGGAAGAATGTTTCCAAAATCAAATACTTCCCAAACTATTTACAATTTATTTATATCTGAATCGGAAAAATTAGGAGTAAGGATAAATTTAAAATCATCTGTAACTTCATTAACACAAGAGGGTGAAAAAATAAGTTTTCAAGTAAATGGACAGAAACTACTATTTGACAAAGTGATAGTATGTGCAGGAGGGTCTCCTAAATTAAGTGGATTAGAATGGCTAAAATTTTCAGGTCATAAAATTGAAGATCCAGTTCCCTCATTGTTTACATTTAAAATTCCCACCGAAAAGATAACACAACTAATGGGACTTTCTGTTCCAAGAGCATTGGTTTCTATTGAAGGAACAAAACTTAAAAATACAGGCCCATTATTAATTACTCACTGGGGATTTAGTGGTCCGGCGGTTTTAAAACTCTCTTCCTTTGGAGCTAGAATTCTTTCTGATAAAAAATATAATTTTAGGATAAGTATTTCTTGGTGTGGAGAAAATAATTTTGAAAAAGTAAAAGAGGAAATACAGAATAT
>CAJXFN010000080.1 GCA_913052655.1 uncultured Flavobacteriales bacterium
TAAAAACCATAGTAACATCAGAGTACATTGAACAGTCAATTGAGTCAGTAGTTAGGGTACCAATATGACCAGTTGGAGTACCACCTAAGATATCATTACAAGGATATGGTCCAGCTCCAAAATTTCCAGCCGTACCACCATTATCATAATAATCTGAATCAAAAATAACAAATCCATTACTAGCGGTTGGTGACTGAATAGGTCCATTTGTTCCAGCATAAGCTCCTTGTGAACCTGTAGATATACTTGGATTTGTAGAAGGACCTCTGTAAACCCACGGAGCTGAAATTACTGGAGGAGTTGGTGTTGTTCCGTTAGTCCATGTCGTTGGAATTCCTCCGCTAAAATCTTCCGACCAAAAGGGTGTAGCTTTAGTTCCATTCGGATCAAAGTTTAAGTGAGATTTTAATGTTCTTGAGCTTACGTCTGTTGGTTCAGGTAGCAAATTATCAAACACTTGAGCGAATGTAAATGCAGAAACTAACATAAGTGAAGCAATTGTGTAAAGTTTTTTCATATAGTTAAATTTTAATTGTTTTAGTTTGCTAACTTACCAAAATTTTAGATATAAAAAAAGCCTGTTTTTACAGGCTTTTTAAAATCAGTTTAAAACATATTATTCTAACACTATCTTTTCTGAGAATTTGAAATCAGAATTTGAGATCTCTAGCAAGTAAATCCCCTTATCAAAATCAGAGAAATCAATCTTTTCAACAGAAATACCATCTACAATTTTAGTGTATATTTCTTTTCCTAGGATATCAGAAACAGTTAAAACAAAGTCTTCAGAAACAATATTTAAATCAATATTCAAACCGCCATTTGTTGGATTTGGATGAATATTAATCTTTCCATTTAGTGCTTTCTCATTTAAGTTAAGAACCGAAGCATCAAAACTCATTCTAATCATTGGTGTTTCAGAGGTAGTATACCAATATCCAAATCCTCCAGAACCAATATCACAACCATTGTCTTGTATAAAACAAGAGCCTTGAGATTCACCAGAAACACTTACTAAAAATGTATCTACTGGATTAGCATATCCACCAACAGCAGCAACATATCCAGTACCAGAATAGAGATCATAACCACCATCAAAAGGAATTGTAATCCAGTTTCCTAAATCAGCGGATGTCAAATAATAATCATCTGACTGAGTTAAATACAATGGATCTCCAGATGGATTATCTTCATATAATACCACAAAAACTGGTGTATTAGGAATAGATTGATCATCAATATGTACCTGTAATCCATATAATGTTTCATCTGCATACATATCATACTTTAGTCCTAAAACCTGACCTCCACATGATCTACCAACTCTCCACGCACCATCAGGCACATTTAAATCCCTTGCGTAAATGTTTTCAGTAACAGTCATATCAAGAGAAACCATTGGTGTAGAAGTAGAATCTCCTGTTCCCCACATATTAACGGTATATGTACCTAACGCAGTAGGACTAAATGTACTGTTTACAGCAAATGTATCTTGTGGGTAATTTACATCAAGTAAAAGAGAATTTGACACATCATTAAATAGAACCGAACCACCCGCGTCAGTAACCTCAGCAGTTAAAAAAGAATTTTGTGGTGCTATTCCAGCGTTTCTTAATACTGCTTCAAATGAATAAGGATTATTTGTTAACTGAGACAAAGGTTTCATTGAGTAATCATATCCATCTCCACCTGTATTTAAATAATTCACCCACCATCCACCTTGAACAGGTTCAGTAATATTCATTGCATTGTCAGGAATCTCAGATATAGCAATATCATCAACCGCCCAATACCATGCCCAATAGTCATTATCAAAATAATAAAATTGAACCATTACAGAATCTCTGTCTCCAGCAATTGAAGAAATGTTAATTACCTCATCCTGAGGATTATTAGTATTTTGATTATTTGGGTAACCATTAGCATCAGTCATATCAAACTGAGTCCATGTATTCCCTCCATCTCCTGAGACTCTTACCGCCCTTGTATCTTGCCACCATCTGTAATTGTGAGAGAATGTAAGTTGTACATATGGCCATCCCGTTAAATCAATCATTGGAGTTGTAGCTGTACATTCCACTGGTGTACCATCTCCATCACCTCCTCCTGTAGCATCTGAATTTATAAATAAATATCCATTAGATGCGGTTGTTGAGGCAAAGGGAGAAAGAACCGATACAGGAATTGAAGCAGGATCCATTTCTATACTCCAATCAAGAGGAGGAATAGACGTGTTTGATAAACTCCAGTTATTGATGTCAGAACAGTCATCTGACCATATAACTGTTGCTGGGGTACTAGCAATTGAACTTGAAGCAACAGAATTTATCGATTTGGATATTGTGCTGTAATCTTTCTTTGTGATTTGAGGATTGGCTGATTGTGCTAAAATCGAACCACAAAAGAAAATCGCACAAATAGTTGAGTAAATTTTTTTCATATCTATTTTTTTTAATTTTTAATAGAGCTAATTTACAAAAAAAAATACACTTAATTAGTGTTGTATAGAAAGAAATATTATCTATTCTATGTAGTCTGAAATTGGAGCACAAGTGCAATGTAAATTTCTGTCACCATAAGCATCATCTACCCTTCTAACTGTTGGCCAAAATTTATTTTTTCTGACAAACTCCATAGGAAAAACAGCCTTTTCAACACTATATGATCTTTGCCAATCTGAATTAATCACCATAGACATTGTATGGGGTGAATTTTTTAATACATTGTCCTCTAAATCTGATTTTTTATCTATGATTTCGTTTATTTCGTTTTTAATTGATTTCATAGCATCGATAAATCTATCAAGCTCAGAAAGCGATTCACTTTCCGTAGGTTCTATCATCATTGTGCCAGCAACTGGAAAAGAAACAGTAGGAGCATGAAAACCATAATCCATTAATCTTTTCGCTATATCTGTAACTTCAATTCCTATTTCTTTGTATTTTCTAAAATCAACTATCATCTCATGCGCGACTCTTCCTGTATCTGAAGTATATAATATATCATAATCCTTTTCTAATTTATTTTTTAGATAATTAGCATTTACAATAGCTATTTCTGTAGATTGTTTCAACCCAACAGGTCCAAGCATTTTAATATATGCATACGAGATAGTAAGAACCAAAGAAGAACCCCAAGGTGCGGAAGAAATTGCAGGAATCGCGTGCTCTCCTCCAGTACTAATAATTGGGTTTGATGGCAAAAATTCTTTTAAGTGTTTAACCACACCAATTGGTCCCATTCCTGGACCTCCCCCTCCATGAGGAATCGCAAATGTTTTATGTAAATTTAAATGACATACGTCAGCTCCAATTGTTGCGGGATTCGTTAATCCTACTTGAGCGTTCATATTAGCTCCGTCCATGTAAACCTGACCTCCATTTTCATGAATAATATTCGTAATTTCAATAATATGTTCTTCAAATACCCCATGCGTAGATGGATAAGTTATCATCAAACAAGATAAATTCTCAGAATGTTCTTTTGCTTTTTCTTCTAAAGCCTTAACATCAATATTACCATTGACATCGCAAGGAGTAACAACAACTTTCATACCTGCCATTTTTGCAGATGCAGGATTTGTTCCATGTGCAGAAGATGGAATTAAACATACATTTCTATGAGCGTCTCCTCTACTTTTATGATATTCTCTTATCACCATTAATCCAGCATATTCTCCTTGTGCTCCAGAGTTTGGCTGAAGACTCATTGCGTCAAAACCTGTAATTTCACACAACATTTCCTCTAACTCATGAAACATAATATGATAACCTCGAGCCTGGTGAGATGGAACAAAGGGATGAATATTACCTAACTCAGTCCAACTTAGAGGTAATAACTCGGAAGCTGCATTTAACTTCATAGTACAACTTCCTAAAGAAATCATAGAGTGAGTTAAGGACAAATCTTTGTTTTCAAGTCTTTTGATATATCTCATCATTTCTGTTTCAGAATGATATAAATTAAAAACTTCATTCTGCATATATTCTGAGGTTCTGTATAGATTCTCAGGTATTCTATTGTATGCCTCATCATAATTCCCTTTTAAAACTTCTTCAATTAAATTTTTAGAGTCCGAGTGATTACAACTTTTCGCAAAAACTTCTAAGATGTCATTTACATTATCTAAATCATCTTTTTCATCTAAACTAATAGATAGAGTTTTCTCGTCAATATAGTTAAAATTCATTTTAGCGTCTTCTGCATATGTATTTATATTTTCCATAGAAACATTTCCTACATTGATAAGAATAGTATCAAAATATGTTTTGTTGACTTGACGATATCCTAACTGTGTAAGACCTTCAGAAAGTTTAGATGTTAAGGAATGAATTTTTTTACCTATTTTTCGTATTCCATTTGGACCATGATACACCCCATACATAGAAGCCATAACCGCTAACAAAACCTGTGCCGTACAAATATTTGACGTTGCTTTTTCTCTTTTTATATGTTGTTCTCTTGTTTGTAAAGCCATTCTCAAAGCTCTATTACCATCTGCGTCTTTTGTAACACCAATAATTCTTCCTGGAATATTTCTTTTATATTTTTCATGAGTCGCGAAATAAGCAGCATGGGGGCCACCATATCCCATTGGTATACCAAATCGTTGTGAAGTTCCTATAACAACATCTGCTCCCCACTCCCCAGGGGGAGTTAAAATTGATAAACTTAACAAATCAGCAGCAACAGAAACTCCAATCTCTAAATCTTTTGACTTCTTTACTATTTCAGAATAATCTAAAACCTCTCCGTATTTTGCTGGATATTGTAAAATTATTCCAAAAAATTCATCTGTAAGTTCAATTGTGTTATAATCTCCGATGACTAACTCAATTCCTAATGGTTCTGATCTAGTTTTTAAAATATCAATAGTTTGAGGGTAACACAATTCTGAAACAAAAAATTTATTAGCTCCCGATTTTTTCTTTGGTCTACTCATGGTGTTATATAACATACACATAGACTCCGCTGCAGCCGTACCCTCATCTAACAAAGATGAATTTGCAATTTGCATTCCTGTCAAGTCACAAATCATTGTTTGAAAATTTAATAAAGCTTCTAATCTTCCCTGAGCGATCTCCGCCTGATATGGAGTATAAGCGGTATACCATCCAGGATTTTCTAAAATATTTCTTTGTATCACAGCAGGAAGAATAGTATTAAAATATCCCATTCCAATATAAGATCTGTAATTTTTATTCTTTTTAGCTAAAGCATACATATGATCCAAAAACCTGCTTTCACTTAAAGCTTCTGGTAAATCTAAACTCTTATTTAACCTTATATTAGAAGGAATAGTCTGATCTATTAACTGATCTATAGAATCAACTCCTATTTTTACAAGCATCTTATTTATATCAGATTGTTTTAATCCGTTGTGTCTATCCGTAAAATTACTCATGATATCTTTATTAATTTGGAATGCAAAATTAAGCATTGAAATCCTAATAAATTACATTGTTAATAAAAAATCATACTTTTGAAAAATGATTGGAATAACATCCTTTTTTAGAGTTTTAATTAATACAAATATTTTTGTTTCAATTTGTGTTTATTATCTAGCTCTTAGCTCTGAAATATTATTAAAATCTACAAATAATAATATAAGCTTCTTTATTTTTTTCGCAAGCTTATTTACGTATAATATTCAGAGAATTATTAGAATTAAAAAAGGAACAAATCACAAAAGAAAAGAATGGACACTAAAACATCTTAAATTAATTTATATACTAACAATAATCGGAGCTAGTTTTAGTATGTATTATTTCCTAAAATTTAACACACAAACACAAAATGTAATATTTCTTACAGGAATTGTGTCTATAATGTACCCTTTTGGAATTAGAAGTATACCCTATTGTAAAATCTTAATTATTTCATCAGTATGGACAATAGCTAGCATGTATCTTTTAATCTCCGAAAATAATCTATCATTAAACAACAATGTGATTCTTCATCTGATTTCCAGATTTTTATTTGTTTTTGCAATTACAATTCCATTTGATATTAGAGATATAAAGTACGACAAAAATAATCTAAAAACAATTCCTATATCACTAGGAGTTCAAAAATCAAAACTGCTTTCAATTTTCGCATTACTTTTAATTTGTTTTATTTCTATTGTTCATCTCTCGCAAAAGATTGTAAATATAAGTTTGTTCTTTACTATTTTGATTATTTGCGTATTTTCCTGCATACTAATTTTCAAATCTGATGAAAAAAAAGAAGATTTCTTCTTTTCATTTTGGATTGAATCCTTAAGTGTTTTCTTCTATCTCTTTTTAGTAATTTCTCTTTTGATTTAATTTCAGATTGCTTACTTTTACTGCT
>CAJXFN010000081.1 GCA_913052655.1 uncultured Flavobacteriales bacterium
ATCAAAAGCATGTAACGGTTGCCCTGTTTCGTGTAATACATAATTTGTAACATCTACTACATTATTTATCGGATCTAATCCTATAGATTTTAATCTGTTTTGTAACCAAACTGGAGAATCACTTATTGTTACACCAGATATTGAAACTCCTGAATATCTAGGACAGAGTTCAGAATCTTCTACTTCTACAGAAACAGAGAAATCTGTATTATTAACTTTAAAATCATCTACTTTTGGTAAGCACATTTCTAGTTTAGATCCGTTATGATTCAAGACTGCTTTTAAATCTCTTGCAACTCCAATATGTCCCATTGCATCGGAACGATTAGGAGTAAGTCCTATTTCTAGTACTGTATCATTTTCTACATTAAAATAATCAGAAGCTAAAGTTCCTACAACAGTATCATTAGGAAGTACCATTATTCCCTCATGAGAGTCCCCTAAGCCAACTTCATCTTCAGAACATATCATCCCCATAGAAACCTCTCCTCTAATCTTTCCTTTCTTTATCTTAATAGATTCTTCACCATTATATAAAATAGTACCAATAGTTGCCACCAATACTTTTTGTCCTACATCAACATTTGGCGCCCCGCAAACTATTTGTAGAATTTCCTCGTTTCCAACATTTACAGTTGTTAATTTTAATCTATCAGCATTAGGGTGTGGAATGCAAGTTAAAACTTCACCAATAACTACACCTTTCAATCCTCCTTTTATACTTTCAACATAACTTAATCCTTCTACTTCCAATCCAGTATTGGTAAGTAATTCAGAAATTTTACTTATTTCTAAATCTAATCTAATATATTGTTTTAACCAATTAAGTGATACTTTCATTTGCTTGTATAATAATATCTGCTAAAATATAAATTGTTATCGTAATAATTAGGTTTAAGTATTTTAAAAATACTTAACTTTAGCTCATGCAAAATATCCCCTTAGCAGAACGCTTACGACCTATCTCTTTATCAGATGTAGTTGGACAAAAACAACTAATTGGTAAAGATGGCCCTCTATACAAACAAATAGAACAAAAAGTTATTCCATCAATTATTTTTTGGGGACCTCCAGGAGTGGGTAAAACAACTCTAGCTAATCTTATTGCTAAAGAACTAGAAAGGCCCTTCTATACCTTATCAGCGATAAACTCTGGAGTTAAAGATGTACGAGAAGTAATTAAAAAAGCCTCCTCATTAGGGTTATTTGGAAAAGATAATCCAATATTATTCATAGATGAAATACACCGATTTAGTAAATCTCAACAAGATTCCCTTTTAGGAGCTGTAGAAAAAGGAATTATCACACTAATAGGCGCTACCACTGAAAACCCATCCTTTGAGGTAATATCTGCCTTACTATCTAGAACTCAAGTTTATGTGTTGGAACACTTATCTAAACAAGATTTAATAGATTTACTAAAGAGAGCAATTACAAAAGATTTGTACCTAAAGGAAAAAAATATTGATCTAAAAGAAAGTAATGCATTACTTCGAATTTCAGGAGGAGACGCAAGAAAACTTCTAAATATTTTTGATTTAGTGGTATCTTCTCAATCTGAAAAGAAAATAGTTATTACTGATGAATTAGTATTAAAAACTTCTCAACAAAATATAGCTACTTACAATAAAAATGGAGAACACCATTACGATATTATATCTGCATTTATTAAATCTATTCGAGGATCAGATCCAAACGGCACAGTATATTGGCTGGCGAGAATGATAGAAGGAGGAGAAGATGTAAAATTTATTGCCAGAAGATTACTAATTGCAGCATCTGAAGATATAGGAAATGCAAATCCTACCGCTTTAGTTATTGCTAATAATTGTTTTCAGTCTGTTTCTGTAATAGGATATCCAGAAAGTCGAATCATTTTATCTCAAACAGCTATTTATTTAGCTTGTAGTCCAAAATCCAATTCATCTTATACTGCTATAGGAAACGCTCTTGAAGAAGTTCAAAAATCTGGGAATCTGTCTGTTCCTTTACATCTACGAAACGCTCCTAGCAAATTAATGAAAGAATTAGGATTCGGAAAAGACTATCTCTATTCTCACGACAATCCCAATAATAATCAAGAATTTTTGCCTCAAGAAGTAAAAGGACAAGTTTTTTACAAACCTAGTAACAATACAAAAGAAAACTCGTTTCGAACATTACTACAATCTATCTGGAAAGAAAAATATAAATATTAATATATTTGCTTTATGAAGAAATTTTTATTTTTCAGTTTTCTTACTTTTATATTATTCTCTTGTAAGCACGATTTAGAAAATCCTAATTGGGAAGTAGATATGATTGTTCCAATTGCGAACGCAGAAGTAAATATCTCAGATATTATTAAAGAAAGTAACACTCCTATACTTACAAGTATAAACTCAGATAGTTTAGTTTCTTTGGTATATTCTACTGAACTATTACAAACAGAATATGAGAGTTTATTAAATATTAACTCCACCTCTGTTGAGAAAAATTTCCGTATAGATTCCGTTCAATTTGAAGATGTTGAGATTGAATACTTTACTACAATAGGTAGCGTAATTGATCAGTTAGGACCATTAGGATCAGCTTTGTATCCAGACGGAAGTATGAGAGAAATTCCTGCGTTGCCAAATATTATACAAAACGACAGCATTAATATTGATGCAAGCAACTATTTCCAGACCATGACTTTATATAGCGGAATGATGAATTTAGAAATAACGAACGGATTCCCTACATCAATATCTAACATGACGCTTTTACTTTATAATGCAAATAATCAGAATTTAATTGCAACTTTCAATATACCACTTATTGAAAGTGGAGAAAGTTATTTTGAAAGTGTTTCTGTAGCAAATCAAACACTTGACAATCTAATGATAGGATTAATAGATAATATGGATATAGACCCAAGTAATGGATTAATTCCTATAAATTATACAGATGCTTTAGTTACTAAAATATCTATTACGAACATACAAATAATGGAAGCCACTGCATACTTTCCTAACCAATTATTACATGAAGAGATTGTAGAACAGTCATTTGATATTGGAAGCGCAAGACTTACAGAGCTAGGTATAAAACAAGGTAATGTCTCTATTATTGCTTCAAGCAGTTTACCAGATACTGTAAGTGTTATATATAAAATACCATCTCTTACTAAAAATGATGTACCTTTTGAAACTTTAGTAAAAATACCCCCTAATATTAACACCACACCAACCAATTTATTTTTTGACTTTAATGGGTATAAAATGAATTTAAAAGGAAAAGAAGGACGTATTGGAGGAGATACGGTAAATACCATCTACTCTGAAATGTATATCTATCTTGATTCTACTGGGGAATTAGAAACTATTAATCAAGTAGATAGTTTTAGTTTATATAACATATATAATATTACTCCAGAGTATGCAAAAGGGTATATTGGACAAGATACTTTTGTTATAAATTCTGAGACAAGAAATACATCTATATTTAATAATATTTCAGATGGTACTATCAGCTTGGAAGAAGCAAATTTAAATCTGTTAATTGAAAATAATGTTGGCGCAGACGCAATATTAAAATTTAATGAGTTTAACACAGATAATACTGAAGACAATTTACCCGCAGTTTCAGCTTCAATAGATGAGAATGGAAATAACATTATTAATTATCCTTATTCAATTGATAGAGCCAGTCTTATTAATGAAATTATCACTCCAACAAAAACAGAAATAAAATTGGACGCTTCTGATATGATAGAAATTCTTCCCAATCAAACTACAATTGGAGCTACAATAATGTTAAACCCAAATGGAGCTCAAAATATTGAAGATTTTATCTATCTAGAACATCCAATAACAGCCAGTTTAAATGCAAATATTCCTCTAAGCTTTATAGCAAACAATCTAACTCTTAGTAAAACAACAGAATTAGATTTAAACTGGGAAAATGATCAGGAGATTGACGAACTTTTTATAACTGTTGAAAATGGACTACCTCTAGAGGGTATTATTGATATTACATTTTTAGATCAAAACTACAACCTTATAGATACTGTAATCAAAAATTATAGTATTATTTCAGCAACAACAAATGATGAAAACAATGTTGTTTCTTCAAGTAAGAATACAATTAATATCTTTAAAACTGATTTTGCAAATGTTTCTAAAATGAATATAAAAGCTTCTTTTACAACATCTTCTATTTCTGAAGCGATAAATATTTATAGTTATTATAATTTAAAATTAAATCTATCTGCTAGATTTAAACAAAAGTTAGGAGAGTAATGAAAAAAGTTTTGTTATATATTTTTATTATTACTCCTTTTCTTTCCTCCAGTCAAGAAGAGTTAGTTTTACCAAAAGTTAAACAAAATAGTATTTACTTAAATTCCTATATATCTATAGAATCAAATAATCTTAATACAAATTTTTTAAATAGTATGTTGTATGGAGGTTTTATTAATGATGAAATGAAAGATAATTGGATTAACTCAGGGGATGAAAACAATCGGTTAAATGCAGAGTTTACAAATTACTTAAAATATGAATTTCTTAATAAAGATTTTAATTCTTTTTACTTTCAATTTTCAGATGTAAATTATGTTAATTGTAATTTTAAAGATGATCTTTTAAAACTTAGTTTTAATGGAAATTATGACTATCAAGGAGATACTCTAGATTTTTCAGAAACGTCAATAAGAATTGACAGATACCAACAATATAAACTAGGATATAATTTCAATATATTTAAAAATAATATTTCCTGGAATATAAAAACAGCCCTTTCCTACCTAAATGGAAATCATCATATGCAATTAAATATAGATAAAGGAAGTTTATATACATCTGAAACAGGAACTTCTCTAGATCTTAATTACCATATAAAAAGCATGATGACCGATACTTCAAATTTTTCTCCTTTTATAGGAAATGGCAATGGAATTTCGATGGATTTATCTCTAAAAATTACAAAAGAAACTGATATTTGGGAGATGAAGATTAGAGATTTAGGATATATAAAATGGAAGAAAAACTCTATCACAAGCAGTACAGACAATAATTTAACTTTCTCTGGGTTAGAGATTCAGGACTTTAATAATTTACCTGAGTTTAACGACTCAATATTAGATATATCGTTTAATCAACAGACTTCATCTTTTCGATCTTTTATTCCTGCAAGAATAACTTTGAGCTATAATAGAATATTAAAACACCATTTAATTAAAAATATTTGTATTGCGACACATAGTAGATGGCAACCACATCATGTTACTGGAGGATTAAATTCAGATTTAATTAATAGAGGATTTAAAGAATCAGGATATATAAATAGCTTAGATATAAATACATTAATAGATGCTAAATATCTTTACTCTAATGTTGGGATTATTAGAGGAGGATTTACAGATAAAACAAATTTACACTTTAACATTAGAGATAAAAAAGGAATCTGTACAATAGGGACCTATCATTTAAACGAATTATTAAAAAAGGATAAAAGTTCAGCTTCTGTATATTTTTCATTAACAAAAAGATTTTAGTATGTTGGTAAAAATTAATAATATACTTCATAAAAATAGTGGAAACTTCTTTCTAATTGCCGGACCTTGTGCTATTGAAGGAGAAGATATTACTTTTGATATTGCAAAAAAAATTTTAACAATCTGTAATAAACTTCAAATCCCTTTCATATTCAAAGGTAGTTACAGAAAAGCAAATCGATCTAAATTAGATTCCTTTACAGGTATTGGAGATTTAGAAGCGCTTTCTATATTAAAAAAAGTAGGAGAAAAGTTTAATATTCCTACTATAACTGACATTCACTCCAAAGAAGAAGCAACAATTGCAGCAAAATATGTAGATGTACTTCAAATTCCCGCTTTTTTATGTAGACAAACGGACCTATTAATTGCAGCTGCAAAGACAGGAAAAGTAATAAATATTAAAAAAGGACAATTTCTTTCTGCTGAAAGTATGAAACATGCTGTAGAAAAAGTAACTAAGAGTGGAAATAATATGATTATGTTAACAGAAAGAGGAAATATGTTTGGACACATGGATATGATAGTTGATTTTAGAGGAGTTCCAACTATGAAAAAATTTGGATATCCTGTAATAATGGACGTAACACACAGCATACAACAACCAAATCAGAATAGTGGAATTACTGGAGG
>CAJXFN010000082.1 GCA_913052655.1 uncultured Flavobacteriales bacterium
AAATCAATTAAATTTTTATATTTAATCTCAGTTCCAAAATGTGGATTAATACTTAAGACATTAGATCTTATCAAAGTATTTCTTTTCCCATCTATATGAAGCTCTAAGTCTAATTCGGAATGAGTAGAAAAATTATTATTTATCTTAAATACTCTAGCTATTCCTGTCTGAAAAGAAGGTAAGGTTAACTCTGTAGAGTTCTCTGGAAGTTCATTCTCAGTCTGATTATATATCTCTTCAAATTGTTCCGCATTAAACACCCATGAGTTATAAGTGGAAGTTGCGTCTCTAGCAATCGCCGCAATCTTCCATTTACCTAACTCTTTTTGAGTAGATATGTCAAATCCAAAACCCCATGATTTTGCAAAACTACCTATTTGTCTATAAATAATCTTAGCATTTCCTCCAACATCAAAACCTTTAAAAATATCTTTTTTTGCATAGGAAAATAAAAATGCATAATCAGCTGTAGAAAACAATTCAATTCTATTATAATCTACATTTCCTTCGTTATCTATCAAATTAGCAGTATTCATTATATCATCTACTCCAAATCTCAGCATCATAAAACCAACAGCATCTGACTCATTTACTTTTTGAGCATAAGAAATTTGATCAAAATTTGCAATTCCAGCAAAATAAGAAGCATGCATTAACTCTATCTCAGAACTAATTAAATCAACTAAAGAGGAAGGGTTCCAGTATACTGATGAAGAATTTGCTGTCGAAGCTACAACAGCTTTTGACAAAGACAGAGATCTTGCTCCTGCTCCAATTTGCAAGAACTCATTACTATATTTTGTCTGAGGAAATGCTGAAAAATTAAGAAAAATAAAAAAGAAAAACAGATATTTAGGTTTGTTATACATTGTTGTATATTTGTATTTCAAAATAACATAAAAAATAGCACATTATTGCAAATTTATGAACGCAATTAAGAGAAACATTCCTAACCTTATTACATTATCAAATCTTGTTTGCGGTATCTTATCTATAATTATGGCATTTAATGGAAAGTTAATATGCTCTGGTCTTTTTATTTTTGGAGGATCTTTTTTAGATTTCTTTGATGGATTCTTAGCAAGATTGCTTAACGTAAATTCAGAAATAGGAAAACAATTAGATAGTTTAGCAGATATGATAACTTTTGGTCTCGCTCCAGGAATAATAATGTATCATCTCATACTATCACAACCTTTAAATCATATATCTAATTTTGAGTTTTTTTTTGAGATATCTTATATCGCTTTTTTATTGCCAATATTTTCATCAATTCGCTTAGCAAAATTTAACATCGATACCAGACAAACATCTTCATTTATTGGGCTACCAACTCCAGCAACAGCTATATTTATTGCGTCTTTACCAATAATTATCAACCAATATAACACTGAATTTTCATTAGAATTGCTACTTTTTATTACAATAACATTATCTATGTTACTTGTTGCAAAATTACCATTATTTTCTATTAAGATTAAAAGTCAAGAACAATTAAAATCAACTAAAAATATTATTAGATTAGTATTTTTAATAAAATCTATAATTTTATTATTCATATTTCATATTGCAGCAATTCCATTTATTGTAATTTTGTATATCTTTTTATCAATCTTAAATAATCTATTAAAATGAAATTTAGAGCCGAAATAGACATCATGCCATTAAAAACTTTGTTAGACCCTCAAGGAAAAGCTGTGAGTGCAAGTATGGTAAATATAGGGCTTTCCGAAATCACAAATGTAAGAATAGGAAAACATATTACTCTTGAAATTGATGCAGAAAACAAAGAAATAGCACACGAAAAAGTAAATGAAGCTTGTACTAAATTACTAGCTAATCAGATTATGGAGGGATATGATTTTATTATAAAGGAGATATAAACTATCTCAGTTCGAAATTTTTTCCTAAATACAATTTTCTAACTAATTCATCTGAAACTAGTTCCTCTGACGTGCCTGATTTTAGAATTTTTCCTTCATATAATAGATATGATCTATCCGTAATAGATAAGGTTTCATGAACATTATGGTCAGTAATGAGAATGCCAATATCTCTATTTCTTAATTCAGATACAATTAGCTGTATATCTTCTACTGCTATCGGATCAACACCCGCAAAAGGCTCGTCTAATAATATAAAAGAAGGGTTAGTCGCTAAACATCTTGCTATTTCTGTCCTTCTTCTTTCACCACCTGACAACAAAGCACCAATATTTTTCCTAATCTTTTGTAATCCAAATTCTGATAACAAATCTTCACATTTCTGTTTTTGTTCTTCAATTGATAATTTTGTCATCTCTAATACAGAAAGTAAATTATCTTCCACGGTCATCCTTCTAAATACAGAAGCTTCTTGTGCTAAGTATCCTATTCCTAACTGCGCTCTTTTATACATAGGCATGGAAGAAATATCTTTATCTTCTAAAAACACTTTACCTTCATTGGGCTTTATCAAACCTACAATCATATAAAATGATGTAGTTTTACCCGCTCCATTTGGCCCCAACAAACCCACAATTTCACCTTTATCAACTTCTAACGAGATGCCTTTAACAACTTTTCTATCACCATATATTTTTACAATACTCTCTGTTCTAAGTTTCATTTTTTTCTTGATTTTTTAAAACTCTTTTGGATATATTAATACTAATTTCATAAAGAATTATTAGAGGAAGCGAAACTAAAATCTGGCTTGTTACATCTGGTGGAGTAATAATTGCAGATAAAACAAGAGTAAGCACAATAGCATGTTTTCTGTACCTTCTCATAAATTCTGGGGTCAGCAAACCTATTTTAGTAAGAAAATATACAAACATAGGTAATTCAAAGATTAGACCATTCGCAAAACTAATTGTTGTTACAGTAGATACGAATGAACTTAAGCCAATTGAATTAGAAACGTAAGAACTTACTTGATAAGAACCTAAGAAGTTAACTGACAATGGTGCTACTAAATAGTATCCAAACAATACTCCTAAAGAAAATAAGATAGAAGTGAAAAAGACAACACCTTTAGCTATTTTAGTTTCTTTTGCATAAAGAGCAGGCTTAATAAATCTCCATAACTCCCAAATTACACAAGGAAAAGCAATAACTAATCCAGCAAATAAGGAAGTTATTATATGAGTAGAGAACTGACCAGACATAGTAAAACTATGAAGACTCCATTTATGATTTCCAAAACACAACAGGTCTCCTAGTCCTAACCAATCAGATAAATTACAGAAAAATCGATATGTAGGAAAATCAGGATTTTTTGGAGCAAGAAGTACCTTATCAAATACAAAGTCTTTATACACAAAAGCTAAGATTGCAAATATTAAAACATATGAGAAGGATCTAACTAAATGCCATCTAAATACTTCTAAATGATCTAAAAACGACATTTCTTTTTCTTTGATTTTCATTAAATACCTTCTTTTAAAATATCATGAATATGAATGATTCCTATATAATTTCCTCTATCTACTACTAACAACTGATTAATATTATTTTGTTCCATAATATTCAAAGCTTCTTTTGCTAAATGATCTGATGAAATTATTTTGGGATTAGAACACATAATGTTAGAAGCATTTATTGAATGAATATCTGTATTTCTTTCTAACATTCTTCTTAAATCTCCATCTGTAATAATTCCTATAAGTTTATCATTATCAAAAACTGAAGTCGCTCCAACTCTTTTATTAGAAATTTCAATAATTACTTTTTGGATTGAGTCTGAAACTAATACTTTTGCCAATGAATCTTCTGAAACAATATCTGACACTTTGAGATACATCCTTTTACCTAAAGATCCTCCAGGATGAAATCGAGCAAAATCAGCATCTGAGAAATTTCTTAACTTTAATAGTGAAACTGCCAAAGCATCTCCTAAAACAAGTTGAGCTGTAGTAGAGCTAGTAGGAGCGAGATTATTTGGACAGGCTTCTTCATCTACAGTACTATCAATAACAAAATCAGAATTCTTACATAAAAAAGAATTTTTATTACCACATATAGAAACAATTTTATTGCCCAAGTTTTTTATCAAGCGAATTAAAGATTTTATTTCTTCAGTATTTCCACTCTTAGAAATACAAATTACAACATCATTTTCAAGTATATTTCCTAGATCTCCATGTAAAGCATCTGCCGCATGTAAAAAAATAGAAGGCTGTCCTGTTGAATTTAATGTTGCAACTATTTTATTAGCAATAATTGCACTTTTACCAACACCAGCGACAATTACTCTTGATTTTGATTTTAAAATTAACTCTACAGCATCAGAAAAACTATCGCTTAATTTACCTTCTAATTGAGAGATAGCTTCTAATTCTTTAGATATTACAGATTTCGCAATTTTTAAAATCTTTTTTTTTCTTGGCATGAAATTTATGCGTATATTCGTTTTATAATTCGATACAAAAATAAAATATTTAGATGTATTAAATAATAAAGATGAGTTTTTCTTCTGAATCATTACATAAAAGTTTAAAAGATATCTTTGGATTTAATAGTTTTAAAGGGAGGCAAGAAGAAATTATAAAAAATCTTTTAGAAGGAAAAGACGGAATGGTAATCATGCCAACCGGAGGTGGTAAATCTATGTGTTATCAATTACCTGCACTTGTGTCAGATAGTCTCGCTATTGTAATCTCTCCACTCATTGCATTAATGAAAAACCAAGTTGACGCTATTCGAACTTTTAACGAACAAGAAAGTATTGCTCATGTGTTAAATTCTTCTCTTTCTAAAACACAGATTAATATTGTAATGAATGATATTAAATCTGGAGAAACAAAACTTTTATATGTTGCACCTGAATCTTTAATCAAAGAAGAATATGTAGAGTTTCTAAAATCTGTTAATATTTCATTTTTCGCAATTGATGAAGCTCACTGTATATCGGAATGGGGACACGACTTCAGGCCAGAGTACAGGAGAATTCGAGAAATTATAGAAAATATTGGAAGAAGACCTATAATCGCTTTAACCGCAACAGCAACTCCTAAAGTACGTAATGATATACAGAAAAATTTGAAGATTTTAGATGCTACTTTATTTTTAGATTCCTTTAACAGAAAGAATCTTTTTTATGACATCAGACCAAAACATGATGTTGAGAAAGAAATGATAAAGTTTATAAGAGAGCATCCTAATAAATCAGGTGTTGTTTATTGTTTGAGTAGAAAAAAAGTAGAGGAAGTAGCAGAAACCTTACAAGTTAATGGGATAAACGCCTTACCATATCACGCAGGTTTAGATGCGAAAACAAGAGCTGCAAATCAAGATGCTTTTATCATGGATGATTGTGATGTAATTGTTGCTACAATTGCCTTTGGAATGGGTATTGATAAACCTGATATTAGATTTGTTATTCATCATGACATTCCAAAAAGCTTGGAAGGTTATTACCAAGAGACGGGAAGAGCAGGAAGAGATGGAGGTAAAGGAGACTGTTTGACTTTGTACGATTATAAAGATATCGAAAAACTTGAAAAATTTCTTCAATCAAAACCGATATCTGAACAAGAACTTGGTAAATTGATGATCATGGAAACGATAGCATTTTCTGAAACATCTCTTTGTAGAAGAAAATATTTACTTCATTACTTTGGCGAAAATTTTGATGAAAACACATGCAATGATATGTGCGATAATTGTAAAAGTCCTAAGCCAAAAATTGACGGAAAAAGATTCATTGTTGACCTTCTTGAATGTATACAAGCATGTAACGAAAGTTTTAAATCAAAAGAGATAGCAAAAATAATGGTTGGGGAAAGCAATAGTTTAATTAATCAGTATAAAGATATTGTTTCGAAAATTTCTGGAATTGGTAAAGAAAAATCGGTTCAGTTTTGGCACTCTATTTTAAGACAAATATATGTCAAAGGGCTAATTAATAAAGAAATTGAATCTTATGGAACAATTAAACTAACGCAATTAGGAAAGGATTTTATTGAAAATCCCGTATCATTTGAGATTACTGAAGATCATGACTATGATGAATTAAGCTCACAAGCTATTAACACAATTCAAAAAGGAGAATCATTAGATAAAAATTTGTTCCTTTTGCTTAAGGATCTAAGAAAAAAAGAAGCAACTAGAATTTCTCTTCCA
>CAJXFN010000083.1 GCA_913052655.1 uncultured Flavobacteriales bacterium
TTATCCAAATCTTATTGATTAAATTTGCAAAATTCAGAGTAAAAGGAATGAGTAAAAAGAGTATAAAATCAACAGAAAATATTGAAATTATTGGAGCAAAACTTCATAATCTAAAGAATATCTCTTTAAAAATTCCTAAAGATAATCTAGTTGTAATTTCAGGTGTTTCTGGTTCTGGAAAATCATCACTAGCCTTTGACACACTATATGCTGAAGGTCAAAGAAGATATATCGAAAGTTTATCATCATACGCAAGGCAATTCTTAGGGAAATTACAAAAACCAGATGTTGAAGCTATTAACGGAATATCTCCTGCAATCGCTATAGAACAAAAAGTAATCTCTAAGAACCCAAGATCTACAGTGGGCACAGTGACTGAAATATATGATTACTTAAAACTTCTGTATGCAAGAATAGGAAAAACATACTCTCCTATATCAGGAAAGGAAGTAAAAAATCATCAAATATCAGATATTGTTGATTTTATTTTTAGACAAGAAAAAGAAACTGTTTGTTTACTTACAACTAAACTAGAGGATTGTGAAATTAAAAAACTAAACACCTTACTTCAACAAGGATATTCTAGAATATTAATTAACAATAAAGTAGAAAAAATAAATACTATTTTAGAAGATTCTTCTACAAATTTGAAAGATATATATCTTGTGATAGACAGAATTGTTGTCGATAAAAATATAGAAGAAAATAAAAGAAGGATAAGCGACTCAGTTGAAACTTCATTTTTTGAAGGGAAAGGAGAATGTATTGTGTGGATTCATGACAAAGATCATCATTTTTCTAATAAATTTGAACTGGATGGAATGATGTTTGAAAAGAACTCTGTTCCATTATTTGCTTTTAATAATCCCTATGGAGCTTGTAAGAAATGTGAGGGGTTTGGCATGACTATCGGTTTAGATAAAAATAAAATAATAAAGAATAAAGAATTATCTCTTTATGGAGGAGTTGTAAGTTGTTGGTCAGGACTAAAGCTTTCAAAATGGAAAGAAAGATTTATAGAAAATTCCTCAGAATTTAATTTCCCTATTCACAAACCATATTTTGAACTTTCAGAAGAAGAAATAGATATTTTATGGAATGGAAAAGGAAAATGTAAAGGCATCTATCAGTTCTTTACAAAATTAGATTCTGAAAAACACAAGATACAAAGCAGAGTAATATCCGCGAGATACAGAGGTAGAACAGAATGTGATGAATGCGAAGGATCTAGATTAAGAAAAGATGCTTTGTATGTAAAAATCAATTTAAAATCTATTGATGAAATTACAAAAATGAATATCAATGAAGCCTTATATTTTTTCAAAAATTTAAAATTATCTGAATCCGAAAATAAAATTGCAGGAAGAATCCTAACAGAGATTAAGAGTAGGCTAACTTTTCTAAAAGAAGTAGGACTCTCCTATTTAACATTGTCTAGGAGTTCCTCTACACTATCAGGAGGAGAAAGTCAAAGAATTAATCTCGCTACTTCATTGGGAAGTAGTTTGGTTGGATCAATGTATATATTAGACGAACCATCAATAGGACTTCATTCAAGAGATACAGAAAATCTAATCCAGGTTTTAAAAAACCTACGTGATATTGGAAACACTGTTATAGTTGTTGAACATGATGAAGAAATAATGGAACAGGCAGATCATATTATAGATCTAGGCCCAGAAGCAGGAATTCATGGGGGAGAATTAATATTTCAAGGCAAACTATCAGAAATACACAAAGAAAAAAGAAGCTTGACGACTCAATATTTATCAGGAATTAAAAAGATAAAAACTCCATTAAATAGAAGACAATGGAAACATTGTATACATCTTGACGGGATAAATATTAACAACATTCAACAGATGGAAATTAAGATTCCACTAGAGTGTTTCACCTTAATAACTGGAGTAAGTGGATCTGGAAAATCCTCCTTAATTAAGCAAGCTTTAAAACCAGCTTTGGAACAGTTATTTAATGGACAAAGTTCAGCAAAAAGAAATTATAAAGAAGCTTATTTAAATACTCAGAAATATTCAAGATTAGAGTTCATTGACCAAAATCCAATCGGAAAATCATCACGATCTAATCCTGTTACCTATATAAAAGCATTTGATGATATAAGAAGTTTATACTCTAAACAAAAACTTTCTTTATCAAGAAATTATAAAAGTGGATTTTTCTCATTTAATGTAGATGGAGGAAGATGTGACAATTGTAAAGGAGAGGGAGAAACTACAGTAGAAATGCAGTTTATGGCAGATGTACATTTAGTATGTGAAGAATGTAAAGGAAATAGATTTAAACAAGAAATACTAGATATTAAATTTGCAAAAAAGAATATCGCACAAATATTAGATCTTACCGTCAAAGAAGCTATATTATTTTTCCAACAAAACCATCAAGAAAAAATATCTAAAAAAATTCAACCATTACAAGATGTTGGTTTAGGATATATAAAGTTGGGACAATCTTCTTCAACTTTAAGTGGTGGAGAAGCTCAGAGAATAAAACTTGCTTCTTTTCTGGGTAAAGGTGAAAATTCAGAAAAAATTGTATTCATCTTTGATGAACCAACAACAGGTCTACATTTTCATGATATCAAAAAATTATTACATTCGTTTAATGAACTTATAGAAAAAGGTCATTCTGTAATTTGTATTGAACATAACTTAGACGTTATAAAATGTGCTGATTGGATTATTGACCTTGGACCTGAAGGAGGTGATAACGGAGGAAAGATTATTTTTGAAGGAACTCCAGAAAATCTAATAAAAGATATAAATTCTTTGACAGGAAGGTATTTAAAAAAGAAATTATAAAAAAACCCATCTATTAGATGGGTTTTTGTTTATTAAATATAGAAAATTAATCCTTAATGAATTTCTTTATTATTATATCTTGTCCAATCACAGCCTCAACAATATAAATTCCTTCTGATAGATTAGATACATCAAAAGTTAATCTATGAGTACCATTCATTATACCATAATTTCCTTTTGCTATTATTTTTCCTTCTATACTCATAATAGAAACTGAAACTTCTTTGTTAGAGTCCAAATTAAGAAATAAATTAGTAATAGAATTTGTTGGATTAGGATAAATATTAAAATCTACTTCAGAAAAAATATTTTCAGATGAAGTAGCAATAGAAACTGGTAATGAAACAGCATTATCTATCTGTCCATTATTAATTAACATACCTACGACATGCATTTGACTTATGTCCCATGTAGGATCAACTGTAAACTGAAAGTTTTGAGTAAATATATCTCCAACATTGTAAGATGATTGAGGGAGTGCTCCACCATTGAATGAAGGTTGAATTCCTCTAGCAACATGTCTATATATCATCTGAACATCTGGTACCCAATTTGGCAAAGTAGACCAATCAGTACCATCAACATCTATTAATGAACCAACGGCTCCTCCAGCATAAGAATTAGACTGATACCAAGTTCCTCCAGTACCAGTAACACTATCCTCAACTAATGCGCAGGCAAATGTCCAATTTCCATTTATAGTAGCTGTAGCTGTTGCAGATATTTCTATATTAATTACATTTCCTGTAGCAACTGCTGAACCATTGAAGGTAGCAGAAATTGGACTTGTAATTTTTTGCATGAAATCTAATTCAAAATCAGATGGATCTACTTCCGCTCCTCTATTTACATATCCAGAAGGGTATCCTCCAACAGCCATTCCTGCATCATAGTCAGTATCTGTCATTGGATCTCCATTATGAACAGCTATTCCTTGAAAATACCCATAATAATCCTTTTCTAACCAATTTAGTGCAACCGCACCTCTTGGACACCATCCGCACCATGTTCCTGTCGCTTCCTCTCCAACGACTAATTTATTAGGAGTTGGTTCAACTGCAGAAATAATTGTGGAAGAAGCATCATTCGAAGGTACATTGTCTGGCCCTAATCCATTAACATTAGAAATTGTAGCAGTTGCTGTATTTGAACCTCCAGCTAATACAATAGGATTTGTAAATGCTACAGAGTATGAAGACAACATAGGAATGTTGACTCCTGAAACATTTTCAGAAATTATGTTACCATTGTAATCAAAATCAATATCGAATGATGTAATTGTAGTTAAACCAAGGTTAATTACATCCACCAATACATCTCTATTCTGACTGGCTAGACCACTAATTGAATTTATGTTAGACAATGCTAAATCTAGATTTGGTAGAACAATTTGAGTTGTATCATAATTATAGCAAACATCATCAATATAATAGGCAGAATTTGCATTTGGATATAAATCTAAAGATGCAATTCTATTAATTGGGTTTGAAAAAACACCTTGTGATACACCATCAATCAAGACCTCCCAAACATTATTTGTTAAATCAAGATGAAATTTAATTTCAAACCATACTCCAGTTCCTGGATAAGAACAATTAAATGAAGCTCCTCCAGTGTTACTCATAGTTATTCCACCATTTGCATCTAAATTAACTTCCAGAGCCCATTCAGTTCCTGGTACATTCTCAGCTTGAAAATTAAAATACCCTGTTTTACCCACAGGAATATACATCATATGAGAATACTCAAATGTTCCTGTAGTGTATGGTGTTGAAGGGAGTGCTCCCCAGCTTCCAGCAAATGAACCGGGCATAGAATCATATGATTGAATAGTATTAAAAGCGGTGTTATTTTTCCATCCAAGTGAATACATTGACAATGTATCAAACAATAAAACAACATCAGGAATAGGAGTTGACATTTCATCAATATATAAGGAATTTGACCCACTATAGGATTGATTATTTGACATAAAAGCATCGTCTAATGCTGGATTAGCACCCGTCATTAATTCCCCCCAGGTATTCCAATTTACTGAGCTTTCAGCAATAGGGATATTAAGGTTTGTATAACTGTCAAAATTGTCACAGTAGCTAGTTTGTGAAGAAGCACTAAATATAAACAAGCTAGTAAATAATAAAGTATAAAGTTTTTTCATATTAATTATGTTTTTTATTAAGAATACAATATTACTAAAAAATATGAATAAATAAAACTATTTATAGGAAAGGTAATCTTGAAGTATTATAGTAGCACTAACCTCATCAATTAAACATTTATCTTTTCTTTTTTGTTTTTTCACTCCAGATTCAATTATTGATTGAAATGCAATCTTTGATGTGAATCTTTCATCTATCATACTGATTTGTTTATTAGGATATTTATTTTTTAACTTAGTTGTAAATTTCTCTATCTCTAAACTACTGTCTGTTTTATTACCATCCAAATTTCTCGCATCACCTATAACTATTGTATCTATATCTTGTTTATTAAACAGTTCATTTAGGAATTGAAATATATTTTTATTTACAATTGTAGTAAGTCCTGTTGCTATTAACTGAGAAGAGTCAGAAATAGAAATTCCAACTCTTTTCGTTCCATAATCTATCCCTAGAGCTTTTGGCACTAATTTTTAATTATTTGATATGTTATTCCTTCAGGAAAAATCTTAACTGTATATGTTCCTGAGGTTTTATCTGAAATATCAAAACTTATACTTCCAGAATTACTTTTAGTGAAAACTAATTTCCCATTTATATCGTAAAGATTAGCTGTTCGATATTTTTTATCGGAGAATGACAACTTAAAACTTCCCAAATTTGGGTTAGGAAACAAATTAATATGAGTAAGATTTTCCTCTAAAGAAACGGAACCTAAATCTATTGGAGGGAACACAATATAATCTATATAAGCACAATCTTCTCCTTCAGACCATCCACCATCCTTATCATATTCCCACTTAAAAATTGTTTGCCCTGCGCTTACGGGAAAAGTAGATAAAGTCCAATCCGAATCTATACCAGACCACTCACCTACCTTTTGTCCATTTATTTTAAACTTTAAGAAATCATATCCTTGCTCAGAAGATACTTTTTTATAAAAAGAAATATTTCCATCTGCCAAGACATTTAAATCTATAGATAATTCTGACTCTTGATTATCTGGTAAATTATCTGCTGATCTTGAGCAACTTATCCCTTCATGTGGATTGTTATTTGTTATAAACCATGGATAATTTCCCTGAATCCAAGAATATTGAC
>CAJXFN010000084.1 GCA_913052655.1 uncultured Flavobacteriales bacterium
CAACTAAATTAATGAAAGAATATCATCAAAAAGCTATATTTCATTTAGATTCTGTTGACTCCGACGCTAAAAAACCATTGTATACATTTTCGGAAATGTTACTTGATAGAATTTCATAATGAATATATTAGAAATAGGGAATTCTATTAAGTCTAACATTTTTTTAGAAGAAACGATCCTTCAGTTAGAAAAAGATTTTACCAAGATTTTAAACTTTTTATACAGAATTGATTTGTCTGAAGACTCTGAAAGGTTAGAAATGCAAAATATTTCTCTTTCATTTACAGAAATGTTATCTAATATGATTGAAAAAAGAGAGTTAAAAAAGTTAATTCTAAAGAATTATCACACAGGTTATTAAAATCAGTAGTATTTGTCATAATATATGAATAAAAATAGATAATTTTGCTTAGTAAATTTATTGAAAATAATGGATAAGTTTTCCTTTTTAGGAGCCCTACATACAGGATGGGTTGAAGATATGTATGATAAATATCTTCAAGATCCTCAAAGTATAGAAGAAGAGTGGAGCAACTTTTTTCAAGGTTTTGACTTTGCAAAAGAGGTATATACAGAAGAGGATGTTCCTCAAGTTTTTCAAAAAGAATTTAAGGTAATAAATCTTATTGACGCCTACAGAAAAAGTGGGCATTTATTTACAAAAACTAATCCTGTCAGAGAAAGAAGAAAATATACTCCTACTTTGGATTATAAAAATTTTGGATTAGATGAATCGGATTTAGAAATTGAATTTCAGGCTGGGGAACAGGTAGGAATTGGTCCATCAACTTTAAAAGTAATTATTTCACATCTAGAAAAAGTTTACTGTCAATCAATTGGTGTAGAGTATATGTATATTCGTGACCCAATAGAGATAGATTGGATTAAAAACAGACTTCATCAGAATTCTAATACACCAAAATTTGAGGTAAATCAAAAGAAACATATTCTACATAAATTAAATCAGGCGGTTGTATTTGAAAATTTCTTACATAAGAAATTTGTAGGACAAAAAAGATTTTCTTTGGAAGGGGCTGAATCTTTAATTCCCGCTTTAGATGCACTTGTTGAACACAGCTCTGAACTGGGAGTTGAAGAGTTTGTAATGGGAATGGCTCACAGAGGAAGATTAAATGTATTGGCAAATATTTTTAATAAGACTTATAAAGAGATTTTTTCTGAGTTTGAAGGGAAGTTGTATGAAGATGAAGATATTGCCGGTGATGTAAAATATCACCTGGGCTTTACTTCTGTACAAAAATGTAATAATGGAAATGAGATAAAATTAAACTTGACTCCAAATCCTTCTCACTTAGAAGCTGTTGATCCTGTTGTAGAAGGTATTACAAGAGCGAAACTCGACACAGTATACAAGGGAGATGTAGATAAAATTTTACCTATTCTAATACATGGTGACGCGGCACTTGCAGGTCAAGGTGTTGTATATGAAGTAATCCAAATGGCTCAGTTGGATGGGTATCAAACTGGTGGAACAATACACATTGCGGTAAATAATCAAGTAGGATTTACTACAAATTATCATGATGCTAGGTCAAGTACTTATTGTACGGATATAGCTAAAGTTACTTTATCACCTGTATTACATGTAAATGGTGATGATGTAGAGGCGGTTGTACATGCTCTTCAACTTGCAGTAGAATATAGACAGAAATACCATAAAGATGTATTTATTGATTTATTGTGTTATCGAAAATACGGACATAATGAAGGCGATGAGCCAAGATTTACTCAACCTTTATTATATGAAGCAATTTCAAAACATAAAAATCCTAGAGAGATTTATAAGGAAAAATTGATGAATGAGGGAGTTGTTGAAGCAAGTATTGCAAAAGAGTTAGAGCAAGATTTTCAGAATTTATTACAAGACAGATTTGATGAAGCAAAGGAAATAGAAAAAGCAAAAATTACTCCCTTCTTAAAAGAAGAATGGCAAGATATAAAAAGAAATTTTGAAGAATGTTTTGAAGGGTCAACTACAACAAATATTGGAAAGAAAAAAATAAAAGATTTAGCAAAATACTTATATGATGTTCCACAGGTGGATAAACTTTTTAAGAAAACAAAAAAGTTATTGTCCGACAGAAAGAAGATGGTAGAAGAAACAGATAATTTAGACTGGGCAATGGGGGAACTTCTAGCGTATGCAACCCTGTTACACGAAGGACATAATGTTCGGTTAAGTGGTCAAGATGTAGAAAGAGGAACCTTTTCACACAGACATGCTATCTTAAAAGTTCAACAGTCAGAGGAAGAGGTTTGTCCTCTAAATAACATTAGTGATAGTTCAAGTTTTGAGGCCTACAATTCTTTACTTTCTGAATATGGAGTACTTGGTTTTGATTATGGTTTTTCCATAGCACGACCAAATGATTTAACTATTTGGGAAGCTCAATTTGGAGATTTTTCAAATGGAGCTCAGATTATGTTAGATCAATTCATTTCTTGTGCAGAAGATAAATGGAAGGTTATGAGTGGATTGGTTATGTTGTTGCCACATGGATATGAAGGACAGGGAGCGGAACACTCTTCTGCTAGAATAGAGAGGTATTTACAGTTATGTGCTAAGTATAATATGCAGATTGTAAATTGTACCACTCCCGCCAATTTCTATCATGTTTTAAGAAGACAATTAAAAAGAGATTTTAGAAAGCCATTAGTTGTATTTACTCCAAAGAGTTTATTAAGACATCCTAAATGCGTTTCAACTATTGGAGATTTGGCTGATGGGAAGTTTGAAGGAATTATTGATGATACTATTGATCCAAAATCAGTAAATAGATTAGTACTTTGTAGTGGTAAAATCTATTATGAGTTATTGGAAAGGAGAGAACAAGATAATTCTTATAGTGTTGCTATAGTAAGGATAGAACAATTATTTCCATTAGATAAAATGTACATTAAAGAGTTGATAGAAAAGTATAATGCTGAAGAGCTGGTTTGGGTACAAGAAGAACCAGAAAATATGGGAGCTTGGACTTTTATTTTATCTGAGTTAAGATCCTTAACAATTGATGTTATTGCGAGAGAATCTTCGGCAGCAACCGCTACTGGTTCAAGTAAGACATCAGCTGTAGAACAAAAAGAATTAATTAATAAAGTTTTTAAAAAATAAGACATGTTATTAGAAATGAAAGTCCCAAGTCCAGGGGAATCGATATCAGAAGTTGAGATTGCAGAATGGTTAGTTGAAGATGGAGACTATGTAGAAAAAGATCAATCCATTGCAGAAATAGATTCTGATAAAGCAACTTTAGAGTTACCTGCTGAAGAAAGTGGAACTATTAAAATTGTTGTTGGAGATGGAGAAACTGTTGCTGTTGGTGATGTAGTATGTATTATTGACACTTCCTCAAAGAGAGAATCTAAGATAAAATCCACTAAAGAAGAGGTTGTTGATATTCCAAAATCAGTTGTAAAATCTTCTTTAGATTTATCAGGTGCAAAAGCAACTCCATTGGCATCTGCTATGATAAGTGAGCACGATATTTCAGCAAAGGATGTGAAAGGAACTGGTGAGGCAGGAAAAATTACAAAGAGTGATGTAATAGATGCAATTAATGGAACTTCAACTGAAGGTCCTAGAGGAACCTCTAGAAAGAAGATGTCTTCTTTAAGAAGGAAAATTGCAAGTAGATTAGTTACTGTAAAAAATGAAACAGCTATGCTTACTACTTTTAATGAAGTAGATATGACAGCTATTTTTGAAATTAGAAACCAGTATAAAGAACAATTTAAAGAGAAATATGGTGTTGGTTTAGGATTTATGTCGTTCTTTACAAAAGCGGTTACTACCGCTCTTGAGGAGTTTAAGGATGTTAACTCAATGATTGACGGTAATGAAGTGGTTCATCATAATTATGCTGACATAGGAATTGCGGTAAGTGCACCAAAAGGATTAATGGTGCCTGTAGTCAGAAATGCAGAATTGATGAATTTCCAAGAGGTAGAATCTGAAATAAAGAGACTAGCTGTAAAAGCTAGGGATGGAAAGATTACTATTAATGAAATGTTGGGAGGTACTTTTACCATAACTAATGGAGGTGTATTTGGATCCATGCTTTCTACTCCAATTATTAACCCTCCACAATCGGCAATTTTAGGAATGCATAATATCGTAGAACGCCCAGTGGCAATTGATGGAAATGTAGAAATTAGACCAATTATGTATGTTGCTCTTTCTTATGATCATAGAATAATTGATGGTAGAGAGTCTGTTGGTTTTCTGGTAAGAGTTAAAGAGTGTTTGGAAAATCCTACAGAACATTTAATGGGTGGGGATATTAAAGGATACTTAGGATTATAACTTTATTTCATAATTGTTGAATAAATTTTTTTTTACAAGTAATTTCTAATTAAAATATAATTAATTTTTTAAGTTTGTTTATAAAACACAAAATTAGAAAAAATGGATTATAAAAAATTAGAAAATTATGCAACCAAAATCGGTATTTATTCCTTATTAATATTAACAGGAATCGGTTTTTTAATGGTTTTTGATATTACTTTTGATTTAGATATTCTACCAGGATCAGCCGCAAAAACTGCTGCAGGCGTATTTGCTGCTCTATTATTTATAGTTTCATGTTCCACAATTTTTATTAGTATAATGTTAAATATGAAAAGAGTAGTTAAATTATTAGAAAACTATTTAAGTAAGTAATATAATTACATGAAAAAACTATTACTACTATTACTGTGTGTGCCTTTGATTGGGTTTGGACAAGAAAACTCTATTGATAATAAATTAGATGGTTATACTAAGATAGCAGAAATTAAACCGCCTACCACAGTCGATCAAAATTTATTTATATCTAAAGTTCATATTACTCCAGACGATAAATACTTTATTGTGCGAATGGGATTCAAACCTACATACTTTGCTGTTTATGAGTTAGAAACACAAGAATATATTACCCTTTTCAAAGTTCCTGGAGGGGCAGATTTATTATTTTATAAAGATAATACTCTTTATACCTCAAATGGAAAGAAAAAAAAATATGAGCTAAAAATAGATTCTAAATATCCAGAAGCTAAAAAGTTAAAACACTCATTATTTAATGAGATTAATCCTGAAGGATGTTATTATTTAAAATTAGAAAGCACATCAAAATCTACTGGAATAGAATGTCAGTTTCATTTAAACTATGCATTTTGTTGGGAGTATATTGGAAAAGTCTTAACAATAAAGAAAAAAGGATGTATTTCTGGAGATTGTGTAAATGGACAAGGAACTTATAATTTCCGAAGTGGGGACAAATACGTAGGAGAATGGAAAAATAAAAAAATAAATGGTCTAGGAACCTATACTTTTGCTGAAGGACATAAATACGTTGGAGAATTTAAGGATGGTAAGAAGCACGGACAAGGAACTTATACTTTTCCTGATGGAGAGAAATATGTAGGAGAATGGAAAAATGACATGAAAAATGGTTTCGGAAGCTGGACTCATCCTGAAGGAGATAAATACGTAGGAGAATGGAAAAATGATAAGATAAATGGTCTAGGAACTTATACTTTTCGATCTGGAGAGAGATACGTAGGAGAATGGAAAAATGGAGAATTTATTGAAAAATAAATTTCTATTCAGAAAATATATTTTTTAAGTTTGATTTAATAGATTGATTTACTGTGCAAAAAGAAGACCAATTTTTAGTTAAAATCTTACTGTAATCAGTTGAACGTTTGAGGTTTTAGTCCTTCTGCTCCAATTTTTACCTTCATATATTTAATTTTTTTTTTATTATGTTAGCTTAATATAAATAGAATTTAGAATTATGAAAAAATTATTTCTAATATTACTTTGTATCCCTTTATTATTGTTTTCACAAACAGAGGAAAAAAGATTAGCACTTGTTATTGGTAATGCTAATTACGATAAAGGACCATTAAATAATCCAGTTAATGACGCTCTTTTAATGTCAAGAACTCTTGATTCATTAGATTTTGATGTTATACTTGACACAAACATTGCTAATAAAGAAAAATTCATGAGAACCATTAGAGAGTTTGGAAATAA
>CAJXFN010000085.1 GCA_913052655.1 uncultured Flavobacteriales bacterium
CTACAGAAATAAATGAAAACATGAAATTAGCAGCTGTAAAAGCTATAGCTAAATTAGCAAAGGAAACCGTAGTAGATGAAGTTAATTTGGCATATGATGATAATGCGATTTCTTTTGGTAAAGACTACATAATTCCAAAACCTTTAGACCCACGTTTAATTACAGCAGTTGCTCCAGCTGTTGCAAAATCAGCAGTTCGGACTGGTGTAGCGCAACTTACTATTGAGGATTGGAAAAAATATGAACAAGAGCTAGATAAAAGATTTGGAAATGATAATAAACTAATTAGACAATTAACAAATAGAGCAAAAAGGAATCCAAAAAGAATTGTTTTTGCAGAGGCAGAACATTATAAAGTTCTAAAAGCTATTGAACAAGCGGTTGATGAAGGTATTGTTCTTACTCCTGTTTTACTTGGGAGAAGAGAGAAGATTAAAGACTTAATAGAGGAGTTCTCTATAGAAATAGAAAATGCAGAAATAATTGATCCAAAAGAATCAAAACAATTAAAAAAGAGAGAGGAATTTGGTCTTCAATTGTGGAAGAAGAGAAGTAGAAAAGGACTTACCAAATTTGAGGCAACAAAGTTAATGAGAGAAAGAAATTATTTTGGATCCATGATGGTAGAGCTAGGTCAGGCTGATGCTCTTATTTCTGGGATTACCAGAAATTATCCTAACACAATTAAACCTGCTTTAGAGGTGATAGGGAAAAGAGATGATGTAAAAAAGGTTCTAGGAATGTACATAATGAATACCAAAAAAGGTAATTTGTTTTTAGCGGATACAACAGTAAATGCTCATCCCACTGAAGACGATATTGTTGAAATTACAGAGTTGGTATCGAAAGCAATAAAATCCCTTAGAATAAAACCTAGAATTGCATTATTAAGCTATTCAAATTTTGGTTCAAGTCGAACACCAGATTCAGATAAAATGGCAAAGGCGGCTGCAAGAATTAAAGAAAAGAATCCAAATTTAATCATTGATGGAGAGATTCAGGCGGACTTTGCTTTGAATAAGGAGAAAATAGAGAATTTGTTTGAGTTTTCAGAACTCTCTGAAAAACCAGCAAATACATTAATTTTTCCAAATTTAGAGTCTGGTAATATTGCATATAAACTAATTCAAGAATTAGAAGATACAGATTCAATAGGACCAATTTTGGTTGGAATGAAAAAACCTGTTCATATTTTACAATTAGGTAGCACGGTCAGAGAAATTGTAAATATGATTACTTTAGCAGCTGTTGACGCTCAAATAACAAATAAATGATATCACATATAAACGGAAGATTAGTAGAAAAAACCCCAACATATGTAGTAATTGACTGCGGTGGGGTAGGATATAAATTACATATATCTTTACAAACATATACTGCAATTCACACAGAAAACTGTAAGCTGCTTACGCATTTATCTGTAAAAGAGGATTCTCATACTTTATATGGTTTTTATACTTCTAATGAAAGAGAGTTATTTAGACATTTGATTTCAGTTTCTGGGGTAGGGCCTAGTACAGCCCGAATGATTTTATCCACATATTCTGCAGATGAAGTAGTACATTATATTATTTCAGCAGATGTAGGAGCCATACAAAATGTAAAAGGAATTGGAGGAAAAACCGCACAAAGAATAATTATCGACCTTAAAGATAAGGTTGGTAAAGGCAAAGAATCTTCAGATTTATTGTTTGCTCAAGACAATACTATTAAAGAAGAAGCGTTATCTGCTTTACTAGCTTTAGGATTTACTAAAAAAGCGGCTGAGAAAAAGATGGAACAAGTATTTAAAAACCATGCTGGAGAAATTACTGTTGAAGATTTAGTAAGAAAATCTTTAGGGTAAAATAAAAAAATTGAATAAAGGAAATTCGTATATATTTTTATTATTTATAATTCTATTACTTTTTTCAAGTAAAGAAGCAAAGTCAATTTACCTCTTTAAAGATACTTCAATAACAGATACTACTTTAAACTATCCTTTTGCCTCAAATCAGTATGGTGGATTGTTTATGAACTTCCCCAAAGATTTTTCAAGAGAGGTGATTTATGATGAAGATACAGATAAATATATTTTATATCAACGTGTTGGTAATACAGATTTGTTTTCTCAGAAAATAATGACTTTTCAGGAATATTTAGATTATCAACTAAAAGAAATGATGAAGAATCATTGGGATTATAGAACCGGGGATAGGCAAACATCAACTCAACAAAGTTATGGGCTCCCTAAATTATATGTTGGTGGAGAAACTTTTGATAAAGTTTTTGGAGGAAATACTGTAGATATTAGGCCGCAAGGTTCTGCAGAATTGATATTCTCGTTAAGAATAAACAGATTAGATAATCCAAACTATACAGTAAAACAAAGAAAAACCACATCATTTGACTTTCAAGAGAAAATCCAAATGAATGTTATTGGAAAAATTGGAGAAAAGTTAAAGTTAACTACTAATTTTAATACAGAAGCTACATTTAATTTTGAAAATGATATGAAGTTAGAGTACACTGGATTTGAAGATGAAATTATTAAAAAAATTGAGGTAGGAAACGTCAGTTTGCCTTTAAATGGTACTTTAATTACGGGCTCTCAGAGTTTATTAGGAATTAAAACTCAGCTACAATTTGGAAGAACAACTTTTACAGGAATTTTATCTCAACAAAGGTCTACCACATCAGAAGTAGAGGTTACAGGAGGAGCTCAAACTTCAGAATTTGATATTTATGCCGATCAATATGAATCTAATAAACACTTTTTCTTATCGCATTATTTTAAAGATAATTATAACACAGCATTAGAGAATCTTCCATTTGTAAATTCACCAATAAATATTACAAAAGTTGAGGTTTGGATAACTAATAAAACCGGAGAAACAGATAATAGTAGAAATATAATTTCATTCCTAGATCTAGGAGAAACATATGGGAACATTCAAAACACATCTTTTACAACCTCAATGGGAGGGAACTTCCCAGATAATGATCAAGCGAACGATATGTATCAAAATTTACTTAATCAATTTTCAGGTATAAGAGATGTAAATCAAGTGAATAATATTTTGGCAATTCCTTCAAATTTAAGTATTAATTTTATTGGAGGACAGGACTATGAAAAGTTAGAGAGAGCTAGGAAACTGAAAGAAACAGAATACACTTTACATTCACAGTTAGGATATATATCTTTAAATCAAGCCTTAAATAATGATGAGGTTTTAGCGGTAGCATTTCAATATACTATTGGAAACCAAACTTATCAAGTTGGAGAATTAACCTCAAACGGACCTAATGCGCCCGATGCTTTAATAGTAAAGTTATTAAAAGGAACTACTTTTTCACCTTCTCTTAAAAATTGGGAATTAATGATGAAAAATATTTATGCATTAGGAGCCTATCAAATGAGTTCTAATGAATTTGTTTTAGACGTAATATACGAAAACACAGAAGAGTCAGGAGGTCTCACCAATTATATACCGGAGGGAAGTGTGAATGGAGTCCCTATTATAAAATTGTTAAATTTAGATAATTTAAATCAGCAACAAGATGTAGTTTCAGATGGGGTTTTTGATTTTATTGAAGGCTTAACGGCTAGGTCTTCTAATGGTAGAATTATTTTTCCAGTATTAAAACCTTTTGGACAAGATCTGCGAAGTAATTTTAATGATGATGATATTGCAGATAAATATGTATACGATTATTTATACGATTCTACATTAACAGTTGCACAGAAGTATCCTGAACTTAACAAATTTAGATTAAAAGGCTCCTATAAATCCTCATCAGGTTCAGAAATTTCATTAAATGCTATGAATGTTCCTGAGGGATCGGTAACTGTAACAGCAGGATCTCAGAAACTGATAGAAAACCAACATTATACTGTAGACTATATGCTTGGTAGGGTTACAATAATTGATGAGGGAATTTTAAATTCAGGAATTCCAATTAAGATATCTCTTGAGAATAATGCTATGTTTGGAATTCAGAATAAAACATTAATAGGATTCCATACAGATTATGAAATAAATAAAGATTTTATCTTAGGAGGAACATTGTTAAGGCTATCAGAATCCCCTTATGTAAATAAAATTAATGCTGGAGACGAGCCAATATCTAATACTATTGTAGGAATAGATGGAACATATCAAACAGAATCTTTATTTGTTACAAAAATGATAGATAAACTACCATTTATAGAAACAAAAGCTAAATCTAGAATAATAGCAACAGCTGAAATTGCTAAATTGATACCTGGTCATCATAAACGAATCGATAATGGAGAAGGAGGAACATCTTACATTGATGATTTTGAGGCGAGCAGAAGTTCTATAGATATAAAAAATGTTAGATCATGGTATTTGGCATCAATTCCACAAGGTCAAAATAATATTTTTGAAAACGCTGATTTAAATAATGATTTAAGATTAGGATTTAAAAGAGCAAAATTATCATGGTATACTATTGATCCTTCAGTGTTTTTTCGATCCACTTCAAACACTCCTCCTGGAGTAAATAATAAAATTACATTACCTAATGGCAATCAGATTGCTCAACAATCCTATCATTATACTAGAGAAATTTTAGAAAAGGAGGTGTTCCCAAACAAAGATCCTCAATATGGAAGTCAAATAACTAATATGTCTATTTTAGATTTAGCTTATTATCCAGAGGAAAGAGGACCCTATAATTATACGGTTAATGGATTAAATCCAGATGGAACATTAATGAATCCTCAAAATAACTGGGCTGGTATTATGAGGAAGGTAGAAACTAATGATTTTGAAGCTGCAAATATTGAGTTTGTTGAATTCTGGATGATGGATCCTTTTAACTCGGAAGATGGAGACATTTCACACACTGGAGGAGATTTATACATTCAATTAGGAAATGTTTCTGAGGATGTTTTAAAAGATGGATATAAAAGTTTTGAAAATGGATTACCAATTAATGAGACGGTTGTAGATGTAGATAGCACAGTGTGGGGAAGAGTCCCTACATCTTATTCTATAGTGGACGCTTTTGATAACGATCCATTAGCGAGGCAGTTTCAGGATGTAGGTTTGGACGGTTTGAGAGATGAGGATGAAAGATTATTTTTTAAAGAGATTTATATAGATGAAATTGCAAATAATCCAGCTTTAGGAACCTCTTCATTGGCATATAATAATGCGGTAAATGATCCATCTGGTGACAATTTTCAGTATTACATGGGAACCGATTTTGATAATTTAGAGACTCCTTTATTAGAAAGATATAAAAACTTTAATAGCCCTGATGGAAACTCGGCAACTACAGAACAATCTGTTGAATCATATTCTACTTCAGCAACCTCACTTCCAAATTCAGAAGATATAAATAGAGATAATACTCTTGGAGAATCTGAAAGTTATTTTCAATATAAGGTCAGGTTATCACCACAAACAATGGATATAAGCAATCCTTATATTTCAGATATCCTAGAAACCAGTGTTACAACAAAAAATGGAGATTCTAGACCAATTAAGTGGTATCAATTTAGAGTTCCTGTTTATAGTCCAGAGAAAGTTGTTGGGAGTATTCAAGATTTTAAATCAATTAGATTTATGAGAATGATTTTATCTGATTTCTCAGAACCAATTATTTGTCGATTAGCTACATTAGAGTTAGTAAGAGGAGAATGGAGAAGATATAATCTAGATTTAACTCAAGGAGGAGAGTACATTCCTAATGATATTGATGATGAAACTCTTTTTGATGTGTCTTCAGTAAATATTGAAGAGAATAGCCAAAGAAATCCTATTAATTATGTTCTGCCCCCAGGTATTGAACAAAATATAGATCAAACCACAACCATATCAAGAAAAGATAATGAACAATCTTTAGTATTGAAAGTTTGTAATTTAGAAGATG
>CAJXFN010000086.1 GCA_913052655.1 uncultured Flavobacteriales bacterium
ATGGAATATTCAATAATAGGCTCATCATTTGGTCCTATTCCATCTATTTGCTTTAATCCTCCGTATCGGCTTCCCATTCCAGCTGCTAAAATTAATAGTGTTGGTTTCATTTTTAATAGTTTGAAGCAAACATAACAAAATAAAAAATTTCCACTTGAATATGCTTTTAATTAATTTTAGGTTATGGATTATTTTATTTAGCTTAGCTGTAATGAGAGTTGTAAATATAGTTGATGATAAAAATAGACCCCTACAACAAAGTGTTTATACTTGTGAGAAAGGATTTAATATTTTGCTGTAAAGAATAGATTTTTACAATCTTTACTTTTGATTAACGCTTGGAAATTTAAATTTCCAAGCGTTTACTCTTGTACCCAGAGCCGGGATCGAACCGGCACGGATTGCTCCATTGGTGTTTGAGACCAACGCGTCTACCAATTCCGCCACCTGGGCTGATTTTCTAATGCAAAAATAACATATATATACTCATAAAATAGATTTGCCATAAAAATTATTATTGTGATATATTTTACTATATTTGCACCCCTTTTTAAATGAGGAAATAATGAAGAAACCAATTAAATTTTTTGCGGGAAGTAATACTAAACACTTAGCAAAAGAAATTGCAATGGCTTTTGGTGTAAAATTAAACAATTCATCCATTGTAGATTTTTCGGATGGAGAGTTTGAACCTTCATTTGATGAAACTGTTAGAGGGTCACATGTTTTTTTAATTCAATCTACTGTCCCTCCATCAGATAACTTAATGGAGTTATTACTTATGATAGATGCTGCTAAGAGAGCTTCGGCATATAAAATTATAGCTGTCATGCCTTATTTTGGATTTGCAAGACAAGATAAAAAAGGAAAGCCAAGAGTTCCAATTGGAGCAAAACTAGTAGCAAATTTGTTATCAGCAGCTGGTGTTGATAGAATAATGACAATGGATTTACATGCAGATCAAATTCAAGGTTTCTTTGAGGTTCCTGTTGATCATTTATATGCATCTGAACTTTTTGTTGAAGATATAAATAATTTAAATTTACCTAATTTAGTCATAGCTTCTCCTGATATGGGAGGAAGCACAAGAGCAAACGCTTATGCGAAGCTATTAAAATGTGGTGTTGTCATTTGTTATAAAGAAAGAAAACAAGCTAATGTAATTGGAGAAATGAAAGTTCTTGGAGATGTGAAAGGTAAAGATGTAGTAATAATAGATGATATGGTAGATACTGCAGGAACTCTTACAAAAGCTGCAGACCTGATGATAGAACAAGGAGCATCTTCAGTAAGAGCGTATTGTACTCATGGAGTTCTTTCAAAAGATGCTTATGAAAAATTAGATAACTCTTCTTTATCAGAATTGGTAATTACAAATACAATACCAAAACACCACAGAAGCAGAAAGGTCAGAGAGGTGTCTGTGGCCGCATTTTTTGCAAAAACAATTCAATCAGTAGTAAATAACGAATCTATTTCGGCTACTTGGAAAAGCAATCAGTAAAATAATTAATTATAAACCAAAACAAATTTAAAAATGAAATCACTAGCAATTAGCGTAAAATCTAGAGAAAATGTTGGAAAATCTAGTACTAGAGCGTTAAGAAATCAGGGTAATGTTCCATGTGTACTTTACGGGGGAGAAAAGCAAGTGTGTTTCTATGCTCATGAAAATGACTTTAGGAAACTCGTTTACACTCCAGATGTATTTATTATAGAACTTAATATTGATGGAGAAGTAAAAAGAGCAGTTATGCAAGATATTCAGTTTCATCCAGTAACAGATAAGATTTTGCATATTGATTTCCTGGAAGTATTCGAAAACAAACCAGTAACTGTTTCTATACCAGTAATCCTAAACGGTCTTGCTATTGGAGTTAGAAATGGTGGTAATTTAATGTTCAGAAGAAGAAAGATTATTACTAGAGGACTACCGGCAAATCTTCCAGATGCAATTGAGATAAATATTGAGGATGTTAAGATTGGTCAATTTATTTATATTAAAGATATCTCTGTAGATGGCTGTGAGTTCTTAGCTCCAGATAATTCAGTAGTTGTAGGAGTTAAGACATCTAGAGGAGCAATAGAGGATGAAGAAGAAGTTGAAGAAGATTCTGATTCTACAACTGAGGGAGGTGACACAACTGAAGAAGCTACAACGGAAGCTCCTGCTACAGAATAGATCATGAAATACTTAATCATAGGATTAGGTAACCCTGGCGAGAAATATGAGGATACTCGTCATAATATAGGATTTAAAGTGTTGGATAATCTATCAAGTTTATCCAACAGTTCTTTTTCTACTGCTAAGTTAGCAGATGTAGCTACCATAAAATTTAAAGGAAGAAACTTGCTTTTAGTTAAGCCGAACACTTTTATGAATTTGAGTGGAAAGGCGGTAAATTATTGGATGCAAAAAGAGAAAATACCTATTGAAAATATTTTGGTAATTACAGATGATATATCGCTTCCATTTGGATCTATTCGTATGCGAGTAAAGGGTTCGGATGGTGGTCATAATGGTCTTAAAAGTATTATTGAATCTTTATCTTCACCCACTTTTCCAAGAATTAAATTTGGAATAGGTTCAGACTTTTTGAAAGGATATCAATCTGATTATGTGTTAGGAAAGTGGTCAGATAAAGAACAAGGAGTTCTCCAAGAAAGAATAGATTTTACTGTAAAAATGATTCAATCTTTTTCTGTGGTTGGAGTTCACAGAACTATGAATGATTTTAATAGAAGATAAAATCTTTCAGAATAAAATTATTTTTATATTTGTAATCCAAAAATATGGTATCGTGGCCGAGCGGCTAGGCAGTGGTCTGCAACACCATCTACAGCGGTTCGAATCCGCTCGATACCTCAAGAGAGAGGCCCGTATTTTTACGGGCTTTTTTTTATATATTTGCAAGAATCAAATTTTTATGAAAAGATTTTTTGTTTTAATTCTTATATTTTTTTCTGTCTATAGTACAGAATTAATCTCACAATGTTCCTATAACGTGTTGAATTTGCAGCATGTAGATTGCTATGGAGACAATAGTGGAGAGATAGAAATAAGCGTTACAAATAATAACTCAGTTTGGTGGTGGACTCTACCAAATGGAACTAATTCTACAAATTCTCTTCTCACAAATTTATTTTCTGGTGAATATATAATAAATATTATAGAATATTTTGATCCTACTGATACATCTTCTCCAATAATTTGTTCTTTGATTGATACGATTTCTATTGAACAAACTATAGATATAACAGCTAATTTTTCTTTAAAAAATATGTGCACTGAAGAAGATTCTGCAGATGTATCTACATTAGTTTATGGAGGAACACCACCTTATTCTTTACTTTGGACACACTCAGGAGAGACCACACTTAATATAGAGAATGTCCCTCCAAATATAGTCCCTTATGTGCTCTCTATTACTGATGCAAATGGATGCCAGAATAATCAAATTTTAAGGGTAAACCCAGTACAGAGTTTGCAATCTTTTATGTCTGTAGAAAATGTTATATGTAAGGACGATAATAGTGGTGAAGCTAGAGTATTTATAGAAAACGGAACTCCTCCATTTATTTTTATTTGGAATACTGGAGAACAGTTTCTTGATAATGAATCGTCAAAGATTGGAGATTTATACCCTGGTACATATAAAGTTTCTGTAATAGATACAATGGGTTGTACTATCATAGATTCTATAACAATACAAGATAACCCTAAAACTTGTATAAGAATTTATAAAGTATTTTCTCCTAATGAAGATGGAATACATGATTATTGGGAAATTGAGAATATTCACTTGTACCCTGAAGCTCTTATAGAAATATATGACAGAATGGGAAATATGGTGTTTAGAAAAAGAAATTATATTAACTCAGGATCTGTTGCATTTAATGGCTTTTCAAAAGATGGAAGAAGATTGCCTTCAGGAACATATTATTACATCTTAAACTTAGAGAATTCAGATGAAGTGTTTAAAGGAAGTTTAACAATTGTAAGATAATGAGGAAAGGAATTATTATAGCATTGTTTATTTTTTCCGTATTGATTGTTAAATCTCAACAGGCGGTTATGTTTTCACAATACTATACTAATGATATGATTTATAATCCCGCTATTTCAGGAAGTTTAGATTATAGCGCTTTCACTTTTCAATCACGACAACAATGGTTAGGATTTGAAGGAGCTCCATTATCTGCTAATTTGAGTTATCATGGAGCTTTAAATAATAGGTCTGCAATGGGATATTTTTTAGAACATGATAGAACTTATCCCTCTAATCAAACAAATCTGAACGTAAACTACGCTTATCATGTGCCTTTGAATGCGGATGGTACTCATTTATCATTTGGTATAGGAGCTAAAGTAATGTATTATTATTTAGATTTTGAGCCTGGAGAAATACCTCCCGGACCAGACCCGGCATATAATGATAAGTCTTTTGAGAAATTAATAGGAGATGCAAGTTCAGGAGTTTATTTATATAATCAATCATTATTTGTTGGATATTCAGTGATAAATATGTTGCAAACCCCTTTTAATATTGAAGTGGGAGATGGATTTAGTAAAAATATTGGAGAAAGAATTTATTATGGTTTGTTGGGCTATAAATTTAAGATTGATAGAGATTGGTATTTAGAACCATCTGTATTAATAAGAAATAGAGATAATGGAAAATCCGAGTACAACTTTACTAATAGAGTTTTTTATGCGGATCAAATATGGTCAGGATTTTCTATAAGATCTAATTCCTCTATATCATTCTCAGTAGGTACTAATGCTGACAAAATTCAATTTGCTTATTCATTTGACCATTATTTTGGTGAAATTAGCCAATATCAGTTAGGGACACACGAATTTACTATGTCTATACGCATTCCTAACAATAACAAGTATTAATATTTTCTTTTCTAAATGAAAAAAATAGAACATATTGGTATTGCTGTTAAGGATATCGAAGCGTCTAATAAATTATTTACTAAGATATTTGGAAAAGAAAATTATAAAGCTGAAGTGGTGGAATCTAATGGTGTTATAACGTCTTTTTTTAAGATAGGAGAGAATAAAATAGAGCTAGTCGCCGCCACTAATTCACATAGTCCTATCCACAAATATTTAGAAAAGAATAGAGAGGGAATTCATCATTTAGCATTTGATGTAGATGATATATATTCTGAAATGAAAAGATTAAAAAACGAAGGGATTAGGCTCTTAAATGAATCTCCTAAAATAGGAGCCGATAAGAAATTGATTTGTTTTTTACACCCTAAAGATACAAATGGTGTGCTTATTGAGTTATGTCAGGAAATAAAGCAATAATCTCTTCATTATCTTGTAAGTGATGTGTTTGTATTCCTAATTTTTTTGCTCCTTCAATATGCTGAGGGGAATCATCAATAAAAAAAACCTCTGTAGGATTTAGGTTGTTCTCATTTAAGATAATTTGAAAAGCTTCTTTATTAGGTTTCCTAAGCCCTATTTCATGAGAATAGTAAACTTTATTAAATGTATTATAGAAATCTAAATATCTAACTTCTCCAATTTGATTTCTAAACTCAGAAATATGAATAGAATTTGTATTAGATAAGAGAAAAATATTATAGAGTTGCTTAACTGATTTTAGCAATTTGATTCTTTTTTGTGGAAGGTCTAACAATAGGGCATTCCACGCAAAAATAATTTCATTATAATTTGCGTTGTTGCAATATTTTTGAATTTCTTTTACAAAGTTTTTTTCTGTAATTTTACCACACTCTAATTGGTTAAAAATAGTAATCTGTGTTTTTTTAGAATAA
>CAJXFN010000087.1 GCA_913052655.1 uncultured Flavobacteriales bacterium
TATTAGACGGTTGAAACGTTCTTTTTGGCATAACTTAAATCTTTGTTGTTTGGTCAGCAAATATACTCTTTTTTTTTATTTCGGAACATTTATCATTTTATTTTTTAAAAAAAGAATAAAGGAGTAAATTCAATAAAATACTAATAATTAACATACTATTTATATTAGATTTAAATTCTATTTTTGTTGTATGAAAAAACTCAAAGAAAAATGGAGAATCAACTCCAATTTTCAATTATTTATAATTTTATTAGTGTTTACAATTACAGGGTCAGTTGCCGTAGTCATTGCAAAACCTGTGTTAAATTTAATTGGATTAGAAAGAACAAACGTTGTTCCTTTGATATTTTGGCCCATTCGAATATTAATAATATTTCCTATTTATCAGATACTAATATTGATTATTGGAGCATTGTTTGGTCAATTTAAGTTTTTTTGGAATTTTGAGAAGAAAATGCTTTCACGTTTAGGACTCAAACGATTTTTAGAAAACAAATAGGAAGCATTATTTACGTTTTATAAATCCTCCACCTACAACATCATTATCCTCATAAAATACAGCTGATTGACCCGGAGCAATTCCTTCTACCTTGTGTTGAAAAGTTACTTTGATATCTCCATCTTCATTACACAAAATAGAATCTTCACCTGAATGTTTGTATCTAACCTTAGTAACTACATGAAGTCCATCTGGGACAGCATCGTATTTAATAAAATTAACATTCCTTATTAGCATTTCTAACTCTTTCAAATCTTCTTTTGTTCCTACAGTTACTGTATTATTATCGGGATTTATACCAATTACATAAGTTGGTTCTTGACCTAATGAAACTCCTATTTTTCTCTGACCAATTGTATAAAAAGGATATCCATTATGTACACCTACTACTTCACCTGATTTTGTTATAAAATCACCTCCTTTTACCTTTTCTTCCAAGCCTTCTACTCTTCTTTTTAAGAATCCTCTATAGTCGTTATCTGGAATAAAACAGATTTCATAACTCTCACTCTTATTAGCAAGTTCCACATAGCCTCTATCTAAAGCCATTTGTTTTATATCTTTTTTGTGATACTTTCCCATAGGAAAGATAGTTCTTTTTAAACAATCTTGAGAAAGTCCCCATAATACATAAGATTGATCTTTATTTTCATCCAATCCCTTTGAAACTACATATCTACCATTCTCCTCTCTTACTTGAGCATAGTGTCCAGTAGCAATATAATCACAATCTAACATATCTGCTCTTTTAAGAAGTGCCTCCCACTTAATATGAGTATTACACAAAACACATGGATTAGGAGTTCTTCCTGCAATATATTCGTCCACAAAATTATCAATTATATAATCTCCAAATTCTTCTCTAATATCTAAAATCATGTGAGGGAAACCACAATCTACAGCCAATTTTCTTGCATCATTTATGGAATCTAAACTACAGCACCCTGTTTCTTTTTTATCCCCTCCTGAAGATTCATAATCCCAAGTTTTCATAGTAATGCCAATTACCTCATATCCTTCCTCATGAAGTAATAAAGAAGCCATAGTACTATCAATACCACCACTCATAGCCATTAAAACTTTTCCTTTACTCATATATAATTGTATCTATTTCTCAGAATCATTATAATATTTCAACTCTCCTTTTCTAATACCATTTTCATAATAACCCTCAAAAAAAATAGATCCATCTGGGTTATATGAAATATATACTCCATCTAAAGTTCCTTTTTTATAAGTCGCTTTTATGCTTAATTTGCCATTAATATAGTATTGGTAAAACTTTCCTTCTTCCAATCCTTCATTCCATTGTTTTATTATGTAAATTTCACCCGTTTCATAAAATGTTTTTCTCAAACCGTGCAACTCCCCTTCTTTATATTGTTCAGAAAGTATCAATATACTATCTTCATTGAAATAATTCCATGTACTATCTTTCATTTTATTTACATATAGTCCAGATGCTCTTATATTACCATTTTTATAATAAATATGAGTAGCGGCAGCTCTCCCTTCATGAAAGAATTCTTTTGTCGCCTTTAACTCTCCTGTATTATAATAAAACTTCCATAAACCCTGTTCAACACCATCTTTAAAAGTTCCTTTGTATTTTATTGATCCATCTTCATAAAAATCTTGCCATTGTCCTTGTTTTAAACCATTCTGATCAATTAGCATTTTCTGTGCACATAATTTTAAAGAAAAAATCAGAAGTATTGCTGTTGTTATATTTTTCATTAAAGTTGTTTTTTAATTAGATTCTCTATCCCGTTTACTAATCCCTCCCATGTAAATCTCTTTTTTTCTTTCTTAGTATTTTCTGAAAACTCGGATTCCTTGTCCTCATTATAAAATTCTAAAATACAATCAGTAATATCAGCGGTGTTTATGTCGCAAACATATCCCACTTTATTGTGAGGGACAATTTCCGCTAAACCTCCAACATTTGTCACCAACATAGGTCTCTCAAAATGATATGCAATCTGAGTAACTCCACTTTGCGTCGCTGTCCTGTATGTTTGTGTAATCAAATCAGATGCACAAAAATAATTTCTCACTTCTTCTTCTGGAATAAAATCACTTTTCAAAATTACATAATCTGAAATATTTAATTCTTTTATTTTTGAAATATATTCTTCTTTATTATCATAAAACTCACCCGCAACAATTAATTTTATTTTTAAATCCTGTATTCTTTTATCTGACATTACATCTAGCATAATATCTAATCCTTTATATTTTCTAATAAAACCAAAGAATAAGAGGTGTTTTCCATCTATATCCAAGCCTAGATTCTGTTTCGCATTTTTTTTATCTAAAATATTTCCAAAGGAATCGTAAATAGGATGCGGAATAAATATCTTTTCTTCAGATTTTGTAAACTTCTTCAAATCTTCTAGAACAGAGGATGAAAGAGTTAAGAAAGCATCACATTTAGATATAAAATATTTTGTCAGAGTAGAGTCCCCAAATCTCTTTTCGTGAGGAATTACATTATCCGTAATTGCGAAAATCTTTGTTGTTTTTCTTAAACGCATAGCAATAGTACCCAAGGCAGGAGCCATAAATGGAAGCCAATACCTAAAAATAACATAATCTGGATTTTCCTTTTTAATTCTTCTTGCAACTTTGAACCAATTAAAAGGATTTATAGAGTTTATAATAGGTATAATCTCAATATTTTTTGGTGAACTACCATTTTCATACTGTGTTTTTCCTGGAAATAAAAAGGAAGGATATTGCAATGAAAAAGAATATACTTTCACATCCGCTCCTTGTTTTTTGTATTCAATTGCAAGAGAATTGTTAAAATTTGCAATCCCACCTCTATATGGAAAAGCAGGGCCAATTATAATAACTTTCCTGTTCAAAATTTAAATCTCCTTTTCTATTTGGTAATTATTTCGATCCTGCGCGTTTCTAGAGATAAGCTCTCCTATAAAACCAGCTAAGAATAACTGTACACCAATAATCATAGAAGTGAGTGCAATATAGAATCCAGACATATTAGCAATATTTTCGGCTTTTATACTATTAAACATTGCATAAAGTTTATATCCACCTATATAAGTAAAAAGACCAAAACCTAAAAAGAACATTATTATACCTATTACTCCAAATAAGTGCATTGGTTTTTTTCCAAACCTACTTATAAAAGTAATAGTCATCAAATCTAAAAAACCATTCACAAAACGCTCCACACCAAACTTTGTAACTCCATACTTTCTCGCTTGATGAATTACAACTTTTTCACCAATATTAGAAAAACCTGCCCACTTTGCCATCACAGGTATGTATCTATGCATTTCTCCATGTACTTCAATAGATTTTACTACAGTTTTTTTGTAAGATTTTAAACCACAATTAAAATCATGAAGATAAATACCAGATGCTTTTCGTGCTGCCCAATTAAACAATTTTGTTGGGAGTGTTTTAGTAATAGGATCATATCTTTTTTGTTTCCATCCTGAAACTAAATCGTATCCATCTGACATTATCATTTTATATAATTCAGGTATTTCATCTGGACTGTCTTGTAAATCTGCATCCATAGTAATAACAACATTGCCCTTAGTTTTAGCAAATGCTACATTTAAAGCTGCAGATTTACCATAATTTCTTCGAAATTTAATTCCTTTTAAATTAGAATTATCAGATTTTAATTTTTCAATTACCTCCCATGACTTATCTTTACTACCATCATCTATTAAAAGTACTTCATAAGAGAAATTATTCTCTTTCATAACCCTATCTATCCAAGAACATAATTCTGGAAGAGATTCTTCTTCATTAAACAGAGGAACTACTATAGAAATATCCATAATTAATTAGTTTTTACAATAGATTCTTTTTTTTGAAGTATCAATGCTAATATAGCACAATAAATAGAAATAAAGAATAGAACTGTGATTAACACTTGTAAAAAATAAGTAGATCCTAAACCTTCAGAACGAATCACGTTCCACTTATCCTCTAACAAAGTTTTATTTACGTCTATTACTTCTAATTGTTGATCATATTGTTCATCAGAAAATGATCCGTTCTGATAAGCATCATCAATTACTGATTTTTGAAGATTGAAATAACCTAACTCTCTTTTTTCATTAATCTCGACATACTTCTCTGGAAAAGAAACAGTCCATATCAAAGTTTTACCTACAGTTAATACACCAAACGCTAGTGCAGATATTAGAAAAAGTGTTCTAAAAGTTTCTTTAAAAGGAAAAAACTCATAATAAGAAGCTACAATTTTTGTCCATTTAATAATAAGGTAGCTATAAAGAACAAGCCATAAAAGTCCAAAAATCAAAAAGTAATTTGTATTACTCATGTTTAAACCAAACATAAAGTCAATAATAGGAAAAAGGATTAAAATCAAACCTAGTATAAATCCCTTATTTAAGATAAATTCCTTTTCGTTAAAATCCATAAAAAAAATTTGCACAAATATACATAAAAATAGAAGTGATAAAATATTTTGAAAAGAGAAGAATAATATTAATTTTGCAATTGAGGGTAAGTCTTGTACGACCAGCTCCCTATGAACTCCCCCAGGACAGGAATGTAGCAAGGGTATTAGGTTGTAGCGGTGCGATGTAAGTAGCTTACCCTTCTTTTTTTAAAATTTCTTCGGTTTAAATTAATGAAAATCACTAAATATTATTGTAAAATTATCTTTTTGAAAATATCTTCATTTTTCAAACTAACTTTAACAACATAAATTCCTTTAGAAAAATTTGACAAATCAAAAGTTTTAGAATATAAACCATATGAATTAAAAACTTTTTCTTGTAAAATCAAGGAATTTAAATTATTATAAATACCAATTACAATATTTTCTGAATTTGAATTAAATAATTGTAATGTAAATTTTCCGAAATTTGGATTTGGATATATCAATAAATTTTTAATATTAGATTCAATAATAGAAGTAATATTATAAGTAATAGTTTGATAATCTAAATCCCCAAGTTCAGAATTAATCGTGGTTGTAAAAATTAGTGTTGAACAAGGATTGATAAATAGATTATCAAAAGTAATTGTACTTGAATTTCCAAGTGTGAAATTATTACCATCTGGGACACTTTGACTAATCATTTCTACTCCACCCCCAACTAAATTTGTTATAGTGAAACTTCCTAAACAACCACTAGACCATGAACAGGGTGTAATAATAGCTTGATTTGTAGATATTATTGTACTAACAACTAACATTGTATTAATATT
>CAJXFN010000088.1 GCA_913052655.1 uncultured Flavobacteriales bacterium
CAAGATGAAATTGATAAAATTCTAGATAAAATTTCAGATAGTGGTTACTCAAGTCTATCTAATAAAGAGAAAGAAAAGTTATTTAATGCAAGTAAAAAATGATTCGTTTCCTTACTTTAATAATAATTATTATTGGGTGTAAAAGCACTAATCATCAAATTGATAAAATTGAAAAGCCACTCTTTACAGCTGATGTCGCAAGTGAACTTATTTCATTAAGTCTCAATTGTGTTGAAAAAAAATATCCTTATAAAATTGGATACAGATTTACAGATAAAAATTGGGTAAAACCTCATTATGAAGTAACTCCATCATTTTATGGTTGTTGGGATTGGCACTCAGCGGTTCACGGTCACTGGTCTATGGTAAAAGTTCTTAAAGAATTTCCAAATATTAAAGAAAGAGAAATTATAATTGAAAAGTTATCAAAAAATTTAAATGAAAATAATTTAAGTGCAGAATATGAATTTTTTAAAAATGACTTTGCAAAAGGATTTGAGAGAACCTATGGTTGGGCTTGGTTAATGCTACTTTATTCTGAATTGATTACATGGGAATATGAAAATGCCCAAAAATGGTCAAAAAACTTGAAACCTCTTGTAGATTTACTATCAGAAAGAACAATTGAATTCCTAGATAAACTTAGTACTCCATTAAGACCAGGTACTCATGCAAATACTGCATTTTCTTTATCACTAATGACTGAGTATGCATTAAAGTCAGGTGATAATAAATTGCTAGAAAAAATTAAAAACTATAGTATTAAAAATTTTAAAAATGATATCAGTTGTCCTGTAAACTATGAACCCTCAGGGACAGACTTTATTTCACCATGCTTGGCAGAAGCAAGATTAATGTCTTTGATTTTATCAAAAAAAGAATTTAATAATTGGTTTTACAAATTTCTACCATCTCTGAATAAAAAAGATTTTGGAACTATTATAAATGTACCTCAAGTTTTGGATCCAAAAGATCCCGGAATAGGTCACCTTATTGGTCTTATGTTTCAAAGATCATGGACCCTTAAAATTATATCAAACAAATTAGAGAATTTAGATGACAAAAATTTTCTTCTGAATATTTCTGATAAACATTCTAAAGCTGGTTATGATATAATGTTTGATAGTGGATATGGCGGAGAACACTGGCTAGCATCCTTTGCAATATATAATTTCACAAGATAAATTTATCTTTCCTTCTCAAGATAGATAGTGCCAACAATTGTATCTCTTCTTCTGACGTAAAGCGTATTGTAGTATTCGACAGGTGTTACTTCGTAATAATAGAAATCTGTTTTTACAATTTGAGAAGTATTAGAATCAACACCGCTCCATATCTTGTCTGTAGATTTAACTACAGCATCATATACGACTCTTTGATATCTATCATATATTTTTACCTCAAAGCTCATATCTTCTTTTAAGATATTTTGATGTTTAATTACAAAGTAATCATTAAAGTCATCACCGTTAGGTGTAAAATAATTTGGTAATTGGTACTTTGGATTTCTTAAATTTTCAATATAAATAAATACTTTTCCTAATACCTCGCATCCCTCATAATCACTAACGCTATAAGTTATTGTGTCAAAAGGTATTGGAGATTCATCAAAATTATATGTTATAGTCCCATCAATATTTGATATAGCATCACCAAATAAAGGCCCCCCTACAATCTTAACACTTGTTGTATCAATCTCCGAGTCAGGATCCGAATCATTATTTAAAACACTAATAATACGTGAACTTGGTGTACTACCGTCAACTAATATTGAATCATTTTCTACAATAGGACAATCGTTCTCATAGTTAACGATAATTGTTACAGTGGCAGTAGAATCACATGTCGCAAAAACATCATCGGCATCAGATAGAATATAATCAAAAGTAATGATTTCAGGTCCTGGAGCAGGAATATCATCCGGTGCTGTATACTTAAATGTTCCATCCTGATTCCAACTAAACCCTCCTAAGGTTGGAGGTGAACTTATACTTATTAAAAATCTATTATTTTCAACGTCAAAATCATTTGCTACTAATGAGGAGTCTATAATCTCACCTTCATTTATTGTAAAGATATCATCAAAAGGAACAGGACAATCATTTATTGGGTTAATACATAAGTAGGCACTAACAGTATCACTCGTTAGACCAGTATCATCAATTACGTAATATGTAAAAGAGTCAGACGTTGATTCACCACCATCATGAGTATACATAAATGTTCCGTTAGGATTTAAAATTAGAGTTCCATGTAAAGGATAAACCACTAAAACTGCTCTTATATTCTGTCCTGTATCTAGATCGTAATCATTATATAATACACCTTCATCAGGAATAAGAGTTTGAAGAAAACTACCCTCATCAATACAATTAAAGGTATCAGCTAACGCTACAGGTGGAGTATCTGGAACAGGATCAATTCTTATTGTAACTGTGACAGTATCCCAAATACTACATTCTCCGTCGTTAAGTAAGTATGTGTACACATCTATAAAGTTTTCACTATCATCGTGAGTATAATCAAATGAACCATCTGCATTTAATACTACTCCACCAAATGAAGGTGGATCTAGTAATTTAATTTCTAAAATATCACATGGATTCTGATCCTTATCGTTGGACATAACGCCATTTGTAGCATCCATTGTTAAGGTACCCCCTTCACTTACACCACTATAAAGATCATCGTTACCTATTGGACATTCATTAGCAATTGTAATGTAAGTAGTGTCTGAGACAAGAGTTGTATCTTCTCCATCAGTAACAAAATAAGTGAAAAAAGTATCATCAGGATCATCAGAACAATCGTGATCATAAGAAAATGTACCATCGTCATTAAGGACAAAAGCACCATTATTTGGAGGAGTATCTAAGATTACGGTCAAAATATCTTGAGGATCAGGATCTGTACAGTTTGCTAATACTCCATTTGTAAGATCAGTTGTGAGTACCTCCCCTTCAAGGATTGTAAATGATTCTCCATCACATATTGGTAGTCTATTTAGAATTGTAATACATACCTCCGTTTCATCTGATATTCCTGGAGGTGGACCATTTACACCATCAAATACTTTATATTTAAAACAAACCTCATTAGGCTTATCAGATCCATCATGAATATATATAAATGAACCATCTGAGTTAATAGTGAGTCCACTTAATCCAGATAAAGCCAAAACTGATAATTGATTATTAGTATTATCAGGATCGGAATCATTTGCTAATAACCCAAGACCAACAGGTACCACAAGTGTATCTCCCTCAAATACTGAATATTTATCATCTACTCCTACTGGTAAATCATTTACCTTATTTATTATAATGATTACTGTTGCTATTCTTTCACAACCAGATGGATCAATTGCCTTATACTTAACACTATCTATTGTTGTCTCTGATCCATCATGAACATAATAGAACCGTCCATTTGGAAGAATCTTTAAAGTATCAGAATGATTTGTATTACTTGTAGAATCTTTTTCTGCTCTTAATGCGTCGCCATCGACATCAATATCATTAAGTAAAATACCTAATGTATCAAGAGTTGCGCCTTCATCAATATAGAAAGTATCTCTTACTGCTACTGGACAATCATTAACATTAATAGGATTAATAATTATTTTTCCAAAATTATCACTTTTACATAGTTCACTTTCTATTTGGTATTCTATGGTATCTCCTAATTGACTACCATCATGTATATAAGTAAACTTACCATCAAATTTTATCTCATCATTCAATAATTTTCCGTTGTCTAGAGAACTTAGGTTATAGTCATTAACGAATAATGTATCTCCACCTCCATCATTATCATTTATTAAAACTCCGCATAGGGTTCTATTAAGACCCTCGTCGTATAGGTAAGTTCCGTCAACCCATTTCCATCCTCCATCTTTTTCAGCATAATATTTATCGTTGATATCTTGATATAAACCAAAATGATAATTTTCTGAAATCATTTTAGCAATTGTGTCATTTTCATCTTTGGTTTTTATCATAGATAAGTAGCCACCATTTTTTTCTGCATCAGCCTTTGCATCATACCAGAGGAATGACAGATTAGATGAAAAATATGAATGACCTCCATACTGCCCAAGAAATGTAAATCCTGACTTGGAGGTAACTAAAGTGTTAACCTCCAATAAATATTTCTGATTTAATGTATCTTCTTTCTCATCATTCCAGGTTCCATCAGCAAAAATTTCAGCAATATTTTCACCAGATCCACCATTATTTGGTTCATTCAAGGCCCAATTATCATTTTTAGTACCAATATTTACTGGTAAAGTAACACACGAATCAACAACTAAAGTATCACCCTCCAAAACATTATATACATCAATTACAGGTATTGGACAATCTGGAACTGGATTAATAAATATATATACAGTTGTTGTATCAGCACACGTTGCAGAACCATCTTTAACAACATACTTCAGAGAGTCTAATAATGTCTCAGAATCATCATGAATATATTCTATTTTTCCTGTTGAATCAATTGTTGCAATACCATACAAAGGGTCTATGATTTTTTCAGCAGTGAGGGTATCGTTCTCCTCATCTGTATCATTAGTTAAAAGACCAGGCGCATCAAAAGTTACTGTCCCGCCCTCATCAACTCTAAGAGTATCATTAACTCCTACTGGACAATCGTTAACTGGTGTTATAATTATTTTAACCTTCCCTAATTCTGGACATTCTCCGTCAGAAAGTTCATATATAAAATTATCCTCATAATCTCCATCTTTACCACTATGAACATAAGTAAAAGATCCATCCGTACCGAAACTTGTTAAAATACCATCATCAGGAGCATTCGTTAAAGTTGTAGAAACTCCATAGTATAGGCTTAGTATTTGGGTAGATGATATGGTGTCACCTATGATATATAACTCATCCATTCTTCCATTAAAATTATTACCTGTGAGAGATTTACCCATAAGTAATTTAGCTGATATAGAAGACAGAGAAACATTATTTAAATCTTGAGAATAAATCTGCTTTTTATTTAAAAACATTTTATAGTTATTCTCATTTTTCATGAAAACAAAATGATTCCACTGATTATTCAAAGTATTACCAATTGTGCCAAGGGGTTTTACAGAATAACCAGAACCATTTCCAATACCGAGAGATAATTTATTGTCCTGAATACCAATAGTAACACCCTTCTCTTTATCATCAACAGTAAAGTTGAGAAGCGTCACAGTATCAGTAGCTGTATTGAATGATCTAAACCATCCAGAAATTGTATATCTAGATCTTTTGAGGTCTAAAATTTGATCTTCAACTTCAACGAATGAGTTAACACCATCGAAAGAAAATGCATTTCTATCTTTTGGCGGTTGAAATCTATCTGGTACAACTGTTGGTGCATGAGGATACGATATAAGGTAGGCTGGGGACTGACATTTGCCATCGGTTGCTGCATCACAGCCAGGCGGATTAGGTAACGATAATGTATCTGCTATACCTCCACGCATAAATCCATTAAAATTATTAGAACTTTGATCATCTGCTTTTTTATTAACTAGAATAGTTGGGATAATTATTCCATCAACATCAACGCCAGGACCAGGAACAGAATCATAATATTCAGACATAGAATAGAATGCTATCAAATCATTTGTTATCTGTGGCCTAGAACCAATATCTATATCAAAATCATTTCCCATTATTGC
>CAJXFN010000089.1 GCA_913052655.1 uncultured Flavobacteriales bacterium
TAATAATTCTTCTGTTTTTCCAGAAAACATAGATCCGCAAATTACTTCAATACTTCCACTTTTCATTGTTTGGTTTGTGCACGATTCCAAAAACATTTTTAAAGAATTTAATTTAAGATATTATCACAAAAATATAAAAATTTTACTTCATAATTTCTCAAATTTTCATGTAGTTTTGTAGAATGTCAAAATTATATATTATACCAACTCCAATTGGAAATCTAGAGGATATTACTCTAAGAGCAATACGTTATTTGAAAGAAGTGGGTTTAGTTTTGGCAGAAGATACCAGAACATCTAAAAAGTTGTTTTCACGATTTGAAATAGAAACACCGCTGTCTTCATATCATATGCATAATGAACACAAGGTTTTAACTAAATTTATAAATAGAATAAAAACAGGAGAAAAGATAGCATTAATCTCAGATGCTGGAACCCCAGGAATTTCAGACCCTGGATTTTTATTAGTGAGAGAATGTATAGCGCAAGAAATTGAAGTAGAGTGTTTGCCTGGACCAACAGCATTTGTTCCGGCATTAGTTAATTCAGGAATTCCTACAGAAAAATTTGTTTTTGAGGGATTCTTGCCAATAAAGAAAGGGAGACAAACAAGGCTAAAACTTTTGTCATTAGAAAACAGAACAATAATTCTTTATGAATCTCCTCATAGAATTGTAAAAACACTTTCTCAAATTTGTGAATATTTTGGCGAAGAAAGAAAGGTTTCTATTTCTAGAGAAATTTCTAAAATATACGAGGAAAACAATAGAGGTACCGCAATAGAACTAAGAACTTATTTTGAAAATAACAAACCAAAAGGAGAATTTGTAATTGTGATAGAAGGAAAAAGATGAACTTAGAAAGATTTATTCAAAAAAAACCATTTATAATTGCAGGACCTTGTAGCGCAGAGTCTGAAGACCAACTACTACAGATAGCTGAAGAAATAAAAGATATAACAAATGTGTTTAGAGCGGGTATTTGGAAACCAAGAACAAGTCCAAACACATTCGAAGGAGTAGGGGCAAAAGGATTGCGGTGGCTCCAAAATGTTAAACAATTAACTGGTTTAAAAACTATAACCGAGGTGGCTACGGCTAAGCATGTAGAATTGTGTTTAAAGGCAGAGGTGGACATGTTGTGGGTGGGGGCAAGAACAACTGTTAACCCCTTTTATGTCCAAGAAATTGCAGAAGCATTGAGAGGCACTAATATCCCTGTATTTGTAAAAAACCCTATTCATCCCGAACTTGCTTTGTGGGCTGGAGCCTTAGAAAGATTATACAAAAGTGGAGTAACAAAATTAGCGGCAATTCACAGGGGTTTTTTTACTTACGAATCTTCAGTGTTTCGAAATGAACCAAAATGGGAAATTCCTATTGAGTTAAAAAAAAATTTTTCGGAGCTACCAATAATATGTGACCCAAGTCATATAGCCGGAGAATCTTCATTAATATTTGAACTTTCTCAAATTGCAATGGACTTAGACATGAATGGATTAATGATTGAAACTCATCAATTTCCTAAGCAAGCTTGGAGCGACGCTCATCAACAAATATCTCCTAAAGAGTTAAAAGAGATTTTAAACAATTTAATTCTTAGAAAAAGAAGATTTGAAGATAATCATCTAAATATAGAGCTGAAGAACTTGAGAGGATTAATAGATGAACTTGATGAGCAAATGGTTGAGTTTTTAAACTCAAGAACTGATTTAGTAAAGAAGATTGCAGATTTTAAATTTAAAAATAACATAACTATTTTTCAATTAGAAAGATGGTATGAGATTTTAAAATTAAGAAAACAACAAGCAAATGTACTAGGATTAGATAATAAAATGATTATTGATATCTTTGAGGTGATTCATAAATATTCAATAATTACCCAAACTAAAATAATGAAGAAATAATATGGATATTAGATGGAACATACAAAAATCAGATCCTATTTTAGTTAAGAAACTTTCGGAGGAATTAGGCGTAAATGAGATTGTTGCGCATCTGTTAGTTTTAAGGGGAATCAACACATATGATGAGGCTAAGAAATTTTTTCGTCCCCAGATTTCAGATTTGCACGATCCCTTTTTAATGAAGGGGATGAATGAGGCGGTTGACCGGATTCAGTCTGCTCTTAAAAATGACGAAAAAATTTTAATATATGGGGATTATGATGTAGATGGAACGACTTCTGTAGCAATGATGTATGATTTTCTGAACAGATTTACTAAAAATGTAGGATATTATATTCCTGATAGATATGAGGAAGGTTATGGAATTTCATTTAAAGGCATTGATTATGCTCAACATGAAGAGTTTTCTTTGATTATAGCTCTAGATTGTGGAATTAGAGCGGTAAAACAAGTAGAATATGCCTCTAATAAAGATATTGATTTTATTATATGTGATCATCACACACCAGGCTTAAATATTCCTAGAGCAATCTCTGTATTAAACCCAAAGCAAAGTGATTGCAAATATCCATATAAAGAGCTTTCTGGATGTGGTGTTGGTTTTAAACTGATTCAAGCTATATGTAAAAGAAAAAAAATAGATTTTAATGAAATAGGCGAATATCTAGACTTATTAGCAGTAAGTATTGGAGCAGATATTGTAGAGGTTACAGGAGAAAATAGAGTTTTGGCATTTTATGGCATGAGAGTTATAAATCAATCCCCTAGAGCTGGTCTTAAAGCATTAATAGAAAGAAGTGGAAAAGCCGGAAAGTTGTCAATTAGAGATGTAATATTTGGAATTGCGCCAAGAATAAATGCGGCAGGAAGAATAGAACATGGAAAGAAAGCTGTAGAGATATTAATAGAAGAAGATATTGAAAAGGCAAAAATATTAGCAGATGCTATTGAAACTCATAATCAAGAGAGGAAGGAGTTAGACCAGAATATTACTAAGGAAGCCTTATTAATGATAGATGAGAAAAAAAAATCAACCGTTGTATATAGCTCTGATTGGCATAAAGGAGTTGTGGGGATAGTAGCTTCTAGACTTATTGAGAAACATTATAAACCAACAATCGTACTCTCTGAGAATGATCAAGAGTTAACTGGCTCGGCTCGATCTGTAAAAGGATTTGACTTATATGAAGCATTATTAAAATGTGAACATTTATTAGAAAAATTTGGTGGTCATAAATACGCTGCGGGACTTACAATAAAAAAACAAAATCTAGACTCCTTTATATCAGAGTTTGAAAAAGTTGTTTCTTCTTCTATTACTGAGGAACAACAGATAGCTGAAATAGAGGTAGACTTAGAAATAGACATTAATGAAATTACACCTAAATTATACAGGATAATAAAACAGTTCGCTCCATTTGGTCCAAAAAACAGAATTCCAAATTTTGTTAGTAGAAATGTAACTGATTCAGGAAAAGGAAAAAGAGTTGGAGAAGAAAAATCACACCTAAGATTAGTTTTAAACACCTCTACAAAACCTATAACTTCAATTGGATTTAGAATGGGAGAAGAATTGATAAAAACAGAAAATAATCAAGAATTTGACATATGTTATTCCGTTGATGAAAACACTTGGAGTGGTAGGACTTCTATGCAATTAAGATTAAAAGGAATAAAGCAATCAGTTAAAGTTTCTCCCAAGTAATTTGTTAATTATTACTAAAGCTTTATAAAGTTTTGTAAGTTTAGTTATTGTTTCAACAGAAGGATCCTCATCAGTACTTATTACTTTGTTAATTTTTTCAATTTCACTTTTGATAAAAGCTTGTTTTAAGCTTAATATGGCTTTTTCAATGGTAAGTTCTAAATTTTTGGTTTCGTCTCCAGTAAATATCTGATGAATGTCCTCCCATTTTTTACTAATTTCATGTTTTTTACTTACAAATGAAATAGATAATTGTTGAATTTCTGAGTTTTCATGATGAAAAAAATGGTTGATATTTATTTCTCTTTCTTCTAATATTTTTTGTTTGTATTCGTTCAGAATTTGTTTGTAAAAGCTATTTGAAAAAGTAATATTATCATTATAAAGCTCATCTATTATATATTTACTTACTTTAATTTTTTCATCTTCAAATTCCAACACTCTATTACCATAATTAAAGAGTAATCTCAATATTTCTTTTTCACAAACATCTAAAAGATTAATTTTTATAGAGTTTTTTTCAGTATCTGAATTTATTTTATTTTGTTGTGGTGTGTTAGAATGGACAAACATATCTTTCTTTTTAACTTGAAGAAATAGACCAACCTCTCTTAATAAATCTTGTTCAGATACATCTAATAAAGAGCTACTAACTTTACAATATTCTGATCTTAATAGTCTATCTGGAATAGAAGAAATTGAACGAGCAATATCTTTAATATATTTCACCCTTTTAGCAGGATCATTTTGGCTGTTTTTATTTAATAATTCAGATTTATATTGAATAAAATCTTTAGTGTTTTCATCCAAATAATTTGTAAAATCTTCTTGAGATAACTTCTTAGAATATGAATCAGGATCTTCTCCTTGAGGGAACATTACAACTTTAACATTCATACCTTCTTGTAAAATAAGGTCAATACTTTTGAACGAAGCTCTAACTCCAGCTTCATCACCATCAAATAATAATGTTATGTTTTTTGTTAATCTTCCAATTAGATTTATTTGATTAGTACTTAGAGCTGTTCCAGAGGCAGAAACAACATTTTCAACGCCCGCTTGATGCATAGAAATAACATCAGTATATCCCTCAACTATAAAACAATTATCTCTTTTACCAATTTCTGATTTTGCAAAATATAGACCATATAAAACTTTGCTTTTGTGATATATAGGATTTTCGGGAGAGTTCAAATATTTCGCTTTGTTTTTTGGGTCTAACGACCTCCCCCCAAATCCTAAAACCTTACCAGAATAATTATGAATTGGAAAAATCACTCTTTCTTTAAATCTGTCTGAACAACCTTTTTCATTAAAAAAAGAAAGCCCAGACTCTTCTAAAAATTCTTTTTGATATAAATTTTTGATAGCTAGTTTGCTGAAAGCGTCCTTTTGTTTAGGACTAAACCCCAGCTGAAACTTTTTGATGGTTTGGTTGGAAAATCCTCGATGTTTAAAATAACTTAATCCGATTTTTTTGCCTTCCTCTGTTTCCCAAAGTTGTTCTTGAAAAAATTTGTTTGCATAAGAACTAATTAGATAAATACCATCTCTTTTATTTTCTTTATCTATCTGTTCTGGAGTGAGTTCCTTTTCTTCAATCTCAATATTGTATTTTAAAGCAAGTTCTTTTAGAGCTTCTGGATAAGAAAGTCCTCCTATTTCCATTACAAAATTCACAGAGTTACCTCCTTTTCCACATCCAAAACATTTATAAATTCCTTTTGTCGGAGACACTGAAAATGAGGGGGTTTTTTCATTGTGAAAAGGGCAACATGCCCAATAATTAGTTCCTTTCTTTTTCAGATCTGGAAGATAAGAACCAACAACTTCTTCAATTCTACAGCTTTCAAATATTTTATCAATGGTTTCTTTAGGAATCATCTCTTTCTGTTTATTACATACACCACTAGATTTTGCAGAGCATCTCGATATTTGTTTTTTGGAAACTCAGATAAAATATCTAAAGCTTCTTTTTGATAGTTGATCATTACTTTTTCAGCATATTCTAATCCACCATTTTCA
>CAJXFN010000090.1 GCA_913052655.1 uncultured Flavobacteriales bacterium
AAAGCTTCCTATGTTTTTGGAAGTGAATCTCATGGAATTTCAAAAACATTATTAAGCAATTTAGAAGGTAAGCTATCTATTCCTCAATTTAGGGAAGGAGATAATAAAGTAGATAGTTTGAATGTTGCAAATGCTACTGCAATTTTTTTGAGTGAATTATTTAGAGGCTTAAAAGTGTAAATAAACTTTTACCAAAGACAACCATATGATCTAGCTGCTAACTCTACCTATATTAAAATTGGCATGTAAAATGTTCTAATATCTTTATTACTTACTCCTGGGACGGGTCACCGTAATTATTTGATCCATCTGTACCTTTAATTATATAAAGGTATAATAAATATAATATTCCAATAATAGTAAACATCCAAAGTAGATTCCAACCACTTTTATTTACATCGTGAAGTCTTCTTATTGAAAGTGATAGAGATGGGATCAGGGTAACAAGGCTAAAAATTCCACCTGTTATACCTATGTCCTCTGCTGTAGCTCCAAGAAGTTGAGTATCGACACCCATAAAGATTAAAGAAAAGATTGTGCTAAAAAGAGTAAAATACCAGTATTCTGGTCTATTAGCTCTAGCGTTAAAATCAAATGCTTTTTTGAAAGCGAGGATAAAATATTTCATATTTAAGGTTTATAGTTAAGGTTTATAGATGCTAAATTTAATAAATAATAAAAATTATTTCACAATTTTTTTAATTTTACGCACATGAAATTAAAAATCACTAATCTTTCAAAAACCTACAAAAACGGAGTAAAAGCTTTAGATAAAGTTAATCTTGAGATTGGTACTGGAATGTTTGGACTATTAGGGCCTAATGGTGCTGGTAAATCTACATTAATGAGAACAATTGCAACTATTCAAAGCCCAGATCAAGGTAAAATTGTTTTTAATAAAATAAATGTTTTAAATGATAATATTTCATTAAGAAAAATTTTAGGTTATTTACCACAATCTTTTGGAGTATATCCAAACATGACCGCAGATAGTTTATTAAATTATTTTGCAGTTCTTAAGGGAATCTCCAGTAAGAAAGAAAGATCTATACTAATTGACAGGTTACTTGAGATTACAAACCTGAAAGATGTACGATGGAAAAATGTTAGTGGTTTTTCAGGAGGTATGAAACAAAGATTCGGTATAGCTCAACTATTAATTAACAAACCTGAGCTAATTATTGTTGATGAACCTACTGCAGGACTTGATCCAGCAGAAAGGCAGCGATTTCTTAATGTCTTAAGAGAGGTGGGTTCTAGCTCAACGGTTATTTTCTCCACTCATATAGTTGATGATGTAAAAGAATTATGTAATAACATGGCAATAATGAACGAAGGTAAAATATTGAATCATATAAAACCTGTTGAATCAACTAACAAATTGAAGGGTAAGATTTGGAACAAAGTAATTGATAAAACATCACTAGACAAAATGGATAAAAAATATAATATTTTATCTACAAGTTTTAATCCAGATAATTCTCTAAATATCAGAATTTTTTCAGATCAAAAAACTGTATCAGGATTTAAGAAAGTTAATCCAGATTTAGATGATGTCTATTTTTTAACATTAAAAGAAAATTCATAGTTAGAAAGTGTTTTACAATATTTTTATAAATGAAATTATGTTCTGGTTTAAAAAGCCAGCTCTCTATGTTTATAGTATAATTTTTCTTTTACTAGGTCTATTTGCTTCTGGAGCATCTGCAGGACTTTTTGATTCTGTATCACTTACGGTTGGTTCTTCACGAATAGTAAACTCACCTTATGCAATTAGTGGATTGTTTGGAGGTATGAGCTCACTAATAATTTTTCTTTATCCTTCTATAATTGGAGTTGGAATATATAGAGATTATAAGTCTGAAACACATTCAATTTTATACTCCTATCCATTTACGAAAATGCAGTATCTATTTGCAAAATTTTTTAGTGGAGTCTTTATTGTACATCTGATAATTTTAGTTTTGGGAATTGGAGTTAGTTTAGGATTTATACTTCCGGGAACGAATCAAGATCTTTTAAAAGCTTTTGAATTGAAACCTTATTTAGATATATATTTTATTTATATACTCCCTAATATAATTTTCACTGGGTTGTTAGTGTTTGGAGTAGTAACATTCACAAGAAATATTTCTGCCGGTTTTATTTTGGTTTTAATACTGGTGGTTCTTCAAGGATTTTTAGTCGGGTATGCCGAAGATGCAGAAAACAGACTTGTTTCTGCACTTGCAGATCCTTTTGGAGATTTAGCAATTCAATACTATACTCAATATTGGACAGTAGCACAACAAAATGAACTTTATATACCAATTAGAGGAGTACTAATATATAATCGATTAATTTGGTTATCTGCTGCTGGAATATTGTTTGTGTTAATCTACAGAACATTTTCATTCAGTCAAAATGCTATTAGTTTTGCATTTTGGAAAAAGTCTGAAAAAAGAATTAAAAAGACAAATTTTTTAGGGATTGTTGATATTGACCTACCTAATGTAAAATTAAATTACTCATTTATAACACAATTAAAGTTACTAAATAGGCTATCTAATATAGACTTCCTATATATAGTTAAAAATATGCCATTCGTATCAATAGTTTTGTTTGGGTTATTAATTAATATTGTAAGTCTTTTTGAACTAGGAAATCTTTTTGGGACCGCTACTCTTCCAAGGACTTGGAGAATGCTTGAAGCTGGAGAAACCCTAGCATTATCTATTAATATCTGTACTTTTCTTTACGCTGGAATGTTAATACATAGGTCTAGAATATTTAAGTCTAATGAACTTATAGACACTACTCCAACGAAGAATTGGGTGTTATTTGGATCCAAATTTCTAGCCATAATTAAAATGCAAGTTTTATTACTATCCCTAGTAATGATTTCAGGATTAATATTTCAAATTTATAAAGGATTCTATGATTTTGAGATAAACCTCTATATATACGAATTACTTGCATTAAGCTTAATTTATTATGTGATTTGGGCCTTTCTTGCATTTTTTGTTCAAACATTAATTCCAAATCCATATTTAGGTCTTTTTATCATGATAGTCCTACTTATTGGGATTCCACTAACTCAACTGGCAGGAATTGAACAATCAATTTTTAAATACAATCAAGGCCCAGGATACTCATATTCAGATATGAATGCATACGGATCATCTATTAATAGATACTTTGTTTATAAAACTTACTGGTTATGTCTAGGAATAGTATTCTTTATTTTAACCATTTTATTTTATAACAGAGGGTTAACTAGTAATTTTAAAGAAAGACTTAAAATCGCCAAGAATAGATTTAATGGATGGCATCCTTTTTTTCTATCAGTTTTTACAATTTTGTTCATTGCAATTGGTTCATACATTTACTACACAAATAATGTTGAGAACATAAGGAGATCCTCTAAAGAACAAGAAATAGCGACTGTTGAATGGGAAAAAAAATATAAAAAATATGAAAAGTATGCCCAACCAAGAATTATTTCAGTTAATGTTAATCTAGACCTATTTCCAAAAACTCGTGACTTTAATGTTGATGGAGAATATATGCTTGTTAATAAATCAGGACAAATTATTGATAGTATATTCCTAGATCACTCAAGCAGGATAAGTACGTTTGAGTTTGATAGAGAAAATACATTAGTTCTTGAAGACACTACATATCATTTTGATATCTATGAGTTTAAAAATCCTATATTACCAGGAGATTCACTAAAATTAAATTTTACAGTAAGAAATAAACCAAATACTCTTCTTAGAAATAATTCACCTGTATTATACAATGGTACCTTTTTGAGCAACCAAAATTTTCCAAGTTTAGGTTACCAAGGTTACGAACTTACAGATGATAAAACAAGAGAAAAGTATGGCCTACCTCCAAATGAACTAAAACCTCTTCCTTCAGATAGTACAGCTTTAGGTAATACCTATATATCAAAAGATTCTGATTGGATTGATTTTGAGGCTACTGTAAGCACATCTGTTGATCAAATAGCAATTGCACCTGGATATCTTCAAAAAGAATGGGTTGATGGAGACAGAAGGTACTTTAATTATAAAATGGATAGTAAAATATTAAATTTCTATTCTTTTAATTCTGCAGATTATCAAGTTTTTAAAGATAGTTGGAATGATGTAAGTTTAGAAATCTATTATCATAGTGGTCATGATTATAATCTTGATAGAATGATGAAAGGAATGAAAGCAGCATTAGAGTATTGTAGTGAGAACTTTAGTCCATATCAACACAAACAGCTCAGAATAATAGAGTTTCCAAAATCACAAGGTTTTTATGCTCAAGCATTCCCAAATACAGTTCCCTTTTCAGAAGGTTTAGGTTTTATTGCTGATGTTGATGATTCTGAAGAAGGTGGGAATGATTATCCTTTTTATGTTACTGCGCATGAAGTTGCTCACCAATGGTTTGCTCATCAGGTCATTGGAGCGGATGTCCTAGGTGCTACTGTAATGTCTGAGAGTCTATCTGAGTATGTTGGTCTGAAGATTATTGAGAGTGTTAATGGAAAAAATAAAATGAGAAAATTTTTAAAAAAATCTTTAGATGATTATTTATTATCGAGGACATTTGAAACCAAGAGAGAAAATGCATTAATGTTCAATGATGGTCAGGGTTATATTCATTACCAAAAAGGATCTTTAGTCTTCTATGCATTAAGTGATTATTTAGGTGAAAAAAACCTTAATAAAGCTATTTCTAAGTATGTTAATAAAGTAGCATTTCAAGATCCGCCATATACTACTTCAATTGAATTGTTAGATTATGTTAAAGAATCTACCCCTGATTCACTAAATTATATCTTAAAGGACATGTTCGAGACTATTACTCTTTACGATAATAATGCAGTTTCTGCAGTTTCCAAAAAAATGGATAATGGGAAGTATAAAATTGATTTTGAATTTAATGTAAGTAAATATAGGAACGATGAAAAAGGAAAAATTAATTATGGTGATCAAGAAAGAGATTCAATAAATTTTCAATCCGATAACATGGATAAACCCATCTACTCTGTATACCTGGAAGATTATTTAGATATTGGAGTATTTGGTTCTGACGATGATGAAAACGAAACTGAGATATATTTAAAGAAACATAAAATCTCTGATATAAATAATAAAATATCAATAATTGTTGATGAAGAACCAATAGAAATAGGGATAGATCCTTACAATAAATTGATTGATACAGATTCAGGTGATAACAGGAAGAGGATTGTATATGAGGATTAAGATGAAAACAATTCTTCATTTTATTTTATTTATCTCATTAATATTTTTTACAAATTGCTCATCTAAAGAGGATTCTATGGAGGCCACAATTATTGACAAAGTAGAAGTCGATAATAATCAAAATATTCCGGATAAACTTCTTAATTCAAATTCTACAGGTGTTT
>CAJXFN010000091.1 GCA_913052655.1 uncultured Flavobacteriales bacterium
AATTGACAAGATAATTCCAGCATTAAATATTAAAGAAAAAGGCTGTTTTTGCTTGTAAAGAGAAAGCAAGTAATATAAAAACAATAACAAACAAAAGGAAAAAAGAATCATTTTAAGATTTATGACAAAAGTTGTATTCATTAATAAAAAAACAATAGCAATCACAAAGTTTGGTTTTTTTATTACATCCTTTTCATAAATTAAATTGTTTAGCGCTATAGAATGTAGTATGGTAACAATGAAACAAAAAAACAATAATATTAAAGAAGATAAAGGAAAAATGTTATCAATATTTTTAAATTCTAATGTAAAAATTGAAGTAGAAAAAAATAACAAACAGAATATTATAAAAAATACAATTAAATAAGAGTGACTATTTTTTAAGGATTTGAGAATCATTTATTGTTAAAAATATTTTAGTTTTGCATACATAATTAAAAAACAATTTTATGTTTAGAGATATCTTTTGTACTATTGGTGATTCGTTTCAACCTCTTTTTGAATTCATCCCAACGATTGGAGACTATGTTAATTACTTTTTTATGATCGTGATTTTTATTTTTTTAGTTTTATGGACTGGAAAAATGTTTGGTCACAGAAAAAGAGGAGAAGAACACGCATCATTATAAATCAAATCCAATATCTTTTCGATAGTATTTTCCGTCAAATTTAATTTTTTCAGCATTTTCAAAAGATTTACTAACCGCTTCATCAAGATTTTTTCCAAAGGAAGTTATTGCTAAGACCCTGCCCCCATTAGTAGATATTTTATCCCCATTATTTTTTGTCCCCGCATGAAAAAGAAGACTATCTTCAATCTCTTCAAATCCTGTCATTTCTATGTTTTTCTTATAACTTTCAGGATAGCCTTCCGAAACTAACATTACTGTAGCGGCAACATCTTTCGAAATATCAAAATCAACCTCGGAAAATGATCCATTTCCAATTCCTCTAAAAAGATTTAACAAGTCAGATTTGATTCTTGGAATAACAACTTCTGTTTCCGGATCTCCCATTCTCACATTATATTCAATCACTTTAGGGTTACCATTTTCTACCATTAAGCCAATAAAAATAAATCCTTTGTAATCAATGTTTTCTTCTATTAAGCCTTTAATTGTAGGCTTTATTATCTCTCTCTCTACTTTTTCTATAAAGAATCTATCTGCAAATGGAACAGGGGAAATTGCTCCCATTCCTCCTGTGTTCAATCCAGTATCTCCCTCACCGATTCTTTTATAATCTTTAGCTGATGGAAGAATTTTGTAAGAAATTCCATCTGTTAATACAAAAACAGAAAGTTCTATACCGTTAAGATGTTCTTCAATTACAACTTTACTACTTGCGTCTCCAAATTTAGCATCAGCAAGCATTTCTTTTAGTTTTTGTTTAGCTTCTTTTAAAGTTTCTAAAATTAAAACTCCTTTTCCAGCAGCAAGTCCGTCAGCTTTAAGTACATATGGGGGAGATAAAGTTTCTAAAAATTGATATCCATCTTCTAAAGTGTCTTTTGTAAAAGATTGATAAGCGGCTGTTGGGATACCGTGCTTCATCATAAACTTCTTAGAGAATTCTTTGCTTCCTTCTAGTTGCGCTCCTTTTTTTGAAGGTCCAATTAATGTAATATGTTGCAAAGTTTCATCTCCTTGAAAAAAGTCATAGATTCCATTTACTAGAGGAGCTTCCGGACCAACAATCAACATATCAATTTCTTCAACAACACAAAGTTCTTGTACCTTTTTAAAATCATTTACTTCAATTTCTATATTTGTGCCCACTTGAGCTGTTCCCGCATTACCAGGAGCAATTAATAACTTTTTACACAAACTTGATTGTGAAATCTTCCATGCAAAAGCATGTTCTCTTCCACCACTTCCTAATATTAATACATTCATTTTTCCTCCATTGATTTTAGTATTTCTTTTGTAAGTTCCATGTTATGAAAGACTTGTTGAACATCATCATCGCTTTCTAATTTATCTAATAATTTTAAAACTAATTCCGCTTGTTCCGCAGAGATAGTTTTTGTGTTATTTGGGATTCTCTGTAATTCTGAATTTTGAATTTCAATTTCTAAACCCTCTAAGCATTTTTGCATATTACTAAATTCAGTATAATCACAATAAACGGAAATAACTTCTTCATCCACTTCAAGTTCTTCTAGTCCACCATCAATAAGTTCCATTTCTAATTCTTCCAAATCCATTTTTACTTGACTAGAATCAATTGTAAATACTCCTTTTCTATCAAAAATAAACTCTAAAGAACCGTTAGTACCAAGGCTTCCCTCACATTTATTAAAATAAGATCGAACATTCGCAACTGTTCTGTTATTATTGTCTGTAGTGCAATCTACAAATATTGCAATTCCATAAGGCGCATACCCTTCCAAAGTCATCTCTGTATAACTAGTAGCATCTGCTCCACTCGCCTTTTTTATAGCTCGTTCAATATTTTCCTTGGGCATATTCGCAGATTTAGCATTCTGAATAACTTGTCTTAATCTGGAATTAGTTTCTGGATCAGCCCCTCCTTCTTTTACAGATATTGAGATGTCTTTTCCAATCCTAGTGAAAGTTTTAGACATAGCTGACCAACGCTTCATTTTTCTAGCTTTTCTGAATTCGAATGCTCTACCCATATATTATTAATCTTCTAATTTTAATACTGCTAAAAATGCTTTCTGAGGAATCTCAACGCTTCCTACTTGCTTCATTCTTTTCTTTCCTTTCTTCTGTTTTTCCAATAACTTTCTTTTTCTAGATATATCCCCTCCATAACATTTTGCAGTAACATCTTTTCGTAACGCCTTTATAGTTTCTCTACTAATAATTTTAGCTCCAATTGCAGATTGAACAGCAATATCAAACTGTTGCCTTGGTATTAATTCCTTCAATTTCACACAAATTTTTCTACCTAAAGATTGAGCGTTGGCTCTATGAATTAATGCGGACAAAGCGTCGACTTGTTCTCCGTTTAACAAAATGTCTAATTTGATTAAATCAGACTGTCTATATTCGGATGGTTGATAATCAAAAGAGGCGTATCCTCTGGAAACTGACTTTAATTTATCATAAAAATCAAAAACAATCTCTCCTAACGGCATGTTAAAAGAAAGCTCAACCCGATCAGTTGTAAGATAAACTTGATTGGTTAATTCTCCTCTTTTATCAATACATAAATTCATGATGGTCCCTACAAATTCTGCTTTAGTAATAATTTGAGCTTTAATATAAGGCTCTTCCACATAATCTAGGGTGCTTGGATCTGGAAAATCAGTTGGATTATGAACCTCTATTTTTGATCCAGCAGTGGTATAAGCTTTGTAAGATACATTAGGTACAGTAGTAATTACCGTCATGTTGAATTCTCTATCCAATCTTTCTTGAATGATTTCCATGTGCAACATCCCAAGGAATCCACATCTAAAACCAAAGCCTAAAGCAACAGACGATTCTGGTTCAAAAGTTAAAGAAGCGTCATTAAGTTGTAGTTTTTCCATAGATTTTCGAAGCTCTTCATAATCTTCTGTATCTACTGGGTAAATCCCCGCAAAAACCATCGGCTTTACATCTTCGAATCCTTTAATAGCTTCTGAAGATGAACTATCAACAGTAGTTATTGTATCTCCTACTTTTACTTCTCTTGCATCTTTTATTCCAGATATTATATAACCAACCTCTCCAGTACTCAATATACTTTTAGGTTGTTGTTTAAATTTTAAAGCTCCGATTTCATCGGCAAAATATTCTTTTCCAGTTGCCATAAATTTAACTTTTTCTCCCTTTTTCAACTCCCCATTTACAATTTTAAAATATGCTTCAATACCTCTGAAAGAATTATAAACCGAATCAAATATCATTGCTTGTAAAGGAGCTTCTTTCTCTCCATCAGGACAAGGAACTCTTTCCACAATAGCTTCTAAAATTTTATCAATTCCTAGACCTGTTTTTGCAGAAGCTGGGATGATATCCTTGTCCTCACACCCAATTAAATCTATAATCTGATCTTTTACCACTTCAGGGTCTGCTGAAGGTAAATCAATTTTATTAAGAACTGGAATAATCTCCAAGTCGTTATCTAAAGCTAAATATAAATTAGATATCGTTTGCGCTTGAATTCCTTGAGCGGCGTCTACAACTAATAAAGCTCCTTCACAAGCAGCAATTGATCTAGATACTTCATAAGAAAAGTCAACGTGTCCAGGAGTATCAATCAAATTTAGAATATAATCTTCTCCATTAAGAGAATATTCCATTTGTATAGCGTGACTCTTAATAGTAATCCCTCTTTCTCTTTCTAAATCCATATTATCTAACAATTGATCTTGTGATTCACGGTCAGTAACAGAGCCAGTAAACTCTAGTAACCTATCCGCTAATGTGCTTTTACCATGATCAATGTGAGCAATTATGCAAAAATTTCTAATTTTTCTCATAAGTATGCGAAAATACATTTTTGTTCAAAATATTACTAATGATGCTATCAAAAAATTGATTATTATTGCTAAAATGAAAAAGAAAAAAATGAATAAAGTTAAAATCAACAGAAAACGACATATATTTAAAGCGGTGACATGGAATTTGCTTGCAATGACAACAACATTTTTTGTCCTTTCTTATCTCCCTCCGTTCTTTGGATTTGAACCAATTGATAAAAGCTCAGTTGGGTGGTTAGTTATTTTAGATAGAGTTGCGAAATTGATATTTTATTACCTCCATGAAAGAGCGTGGTTGACCTCTAATTGGGGTATAATTTAAGCAGAGATATAGTATGCGAAGGGGGCACGCTAAATGAAATGCAGAAGGAGGGTAAAAAAGTTCACGATCAGCTTCATAGAATTTGATAAGTAATCAAAAAACTAATTCTGTAGCTAATTAATCTTTCTCCTTAAAAATATAATTAATTTGATTTGCTTTTTCTAATTTTTCTTCAAGTTCGTAGTTATATATTTTAGGTTGCGGTCCTTTTTTTCTAAAAATTAAAGCTATTATCAGACCAGCAATCGCTCCACATAGATGTGCAGTTTGAGAGATATTATCTTGTTTTACTTCAATAATTCCCCACATATTAAAAAAGTTCAAAAATATTACAAGAAATGAGAGCATAATAAGTCGGGGTTGATTTTTTATAAATCCGCTCATTAAGATAAAAGAGCCCAAAGCATAAACCACACCACTAGCTCCAATAATATTCGAATTAGGTATACCAAATATCCAGAGTAAAGAACCACTTAAAATATAAGAATAAAAGAAAACTTTGTTCGAAATTTCTTTATAGACTTCAGAAATAATGCCTCCTA
>CAJXFN010000092.1 GCA_913052655.1 uncultured Flavobacteriales bacterium
GAATTGTTCCCATTGATTGTTTGATGTTAACACAGAATTAAATGAATAAACTTCATTATTATTCGCGTCCTGGAAAGATATGATAAATGGTCTTGGAGGGCCATACATCTGAAAGTTGAAATTTTTATTTGTGCTTAAATCTAAAGATCCATTATTAAAATAAGCTATTAATAAATCTTCTCCATTTCCATCAGGATTTCTAGTGTATTGTCCACTATACTTACTATTATTAATTGTAGAATTATCAGGATTATAGGATTGTTCAAGCCACCCACTAACAAAATCATAAGAAGAACAAGGAAGTGTAGAAGGACATATTCCTAAATTCCAGTTACAATCCCAGTCTGCAAAATCTATTGATGGATTACTGATAATTGTATTGCACTGATTATCAAATTCAGGGCCGTAAAGATTATCAAAATAATAAGTATTATCTGTGTTTGTGTTAGGATTAAATAGTAAAATTAAAGAAGTTAGTCCTGCATCCGACATAGATGGATCGGGTTTAGAATCAAAAGTAAGTTCTATAGTTTCCCACTCATTAGCAACAGTAGTTGTACCAAGATATATACTATGTCTTCCTGTAGGATAATTAGTTGGTCCAGCCAAAAGCGAGTCCTCAAGAGTAATTTGCACAGGTATACCCGCAGCTGGACTATATACATCAACTGTCATCTTTTTAGTTCCATTAACATAATCAGAAACATCATACATTGGTCCATTTGCTACTATAACAAGAACGTCATATAACTCACCCGCGTTCCTAACATATTCAGAGCATATTGCTGAATTGTTCACAGAACTTGATAGATCTGGATTTGCAAATCTTGTTGTCATTCCACCGTGAGTAAAATCATAATAAGCAACTCTAGTTTCTTCAAAATTATCCCAAAGAATTTGAGATGAACAGAAAAAAGGAATTGTTAAAATTAATAATGTTAAAAATTTGGTTTTCATAATTCTTAGTTTTAATTGGTTAATTTAATATTGTCTAACTTAAGTTTTGTTTTATCACCAAAAGAAAATAATATATTCTTTATTTTCTTTAAATTAATGTCTGATTTTCTTATTGGAAATTGTCTAAAAGGAATTCTAACTTTTTCCCATTTTTGAGTTCTTACTTTATCTATGTAGGTTTCTAGTTCTATAGAAATTTTCTTTCCATTATAATCTTCAAATATTATTCTTGTATCTGAATTTTTGTAAACATTAACATCAAATTCTAAATGAAGATCATAAATATTATCACTAATATCAGTATATAACCAGTCGTTCCAACTAATTCCTAGTTGACTCCATTTACATTCTTGTAAATCTACATTAACTTCTATAAAGTTTCCTCTGTTGTAACTTGTTTCTTGGTTTAATATAATATTTTTACAGTATTGTTCATTAATTCCATAGTAAGATGTTAAGTTCTCAGAAAAAATATCAATAGGTAAAATAGAATCTCTAACAGTTAAATTTGGACTCAGTCTTTTATATTTATGCACATATGGTATAATTTTAATATTATCAATATATATGTCAATTTTATCATAACATTGCATTAATAATTGTTTAATATTCGTGAGATCAATAGTATTAGTTAGGTATGAAAATGAAGATAAAGGAATAGTAACTTTAGTCCAATCATTAGTAATTACTCCTCCATCAATTCCTAAATAATTCGCGGTTGCGTAGCATTGATTAGATCCATAATCTTCTAAAATAAATACAATTGGAACCTTATAAATAGAGGGACCATCAACTCGAGCCATAAATTCAATTGCGGCTTTATCTACAATGTTACTCAAATCTTTTGGTTGCCATCCGTCCCATCCAATTCCCATACCAATCCATTCACAGTTTTGATCCAAATCTGTTTTAAGATGTAAAGAATTTTTTAAAACAGTCTTCTTTTCTGAGATCTCAACTTCATTAATAGATAGGGAGATTTGTATATCCTCGTTATTCTCTGAGTTCTGGATTTGTTCCTTAGTATTCTTTTCTCTATAGTCCATTGAAGCATCTAATGGAGAAAAGCTAAATGGATTACAGCGTTCATCATTATTCCCCCACACCTCATCTGTACCGCCTTTTGTAAAAATTTCAGTAGAAGAAAATTGTCCTAATGAATTATTAACATTAGATTTAGATGGTAAATTTTTATATAAAGTAATTTCTTTCATGTTTGAACATGAAAATAAAAAGAAAAATATAAATAAAAATCTATACATCGATTAATTTAAAATTGGTGAACCAATACTCCAAATTAAAAAGTCTACATCGGCTTTAGCAGGACCAGAATCAGGATTTGCTAAAAGTAAGGTTCTAACATTAGAAATTTTAGATGGATTTCTAACACCATCTCCTCCATTTGTAGCTAGAACTAATTTATCTACATCATTATAGCATATAGACATCATCTTCCAACCATTCCAATCCACATCAAACTCATAATCATATCTATCTTCAGTATTTGCATCATAATAACCATCGCCATTTTCATCTTCATAAAATTCTAACTTGAATAATGAGTTTGGAACATTAGAAGTTTGAGAAATAGTACTATCACCATTAATCATTATGTTAAAATATACTTCAGCTGGATCATTTACTAAATCATCTTGATTCCACCAGTAAGTTGAATAATAATCAACATATCCGATTAACCAATCCCAGTCACATGTACCGAATTGTTGCAAAAAATTCACGCCTTGCCCTGCACCTCCCCCAATAGACAATGCCTTAGTACATCCTGCTTGAAAAAAACCCGTGAAATTTGGATTAAATCCATTTTCAAAGTCAGTAATTAATATCGTATTAGCTCCATCATATAACTTTGGCGATTGTATATTGATGACGGTTTCTATAATAGTGTCATAGATCTCAAAAGATAATTCAACAAGACAATCCTCTTCACCTATAAAGAAAGGAATTTTTGTTGAACTTCCATCCCATAAAGAATTTGATTGATCAATAAAATCTGATTTGCCCGAAATATTCTTTACAGAACCAGAATTTAGTCCCTTAATTTTAATTTTCCAATCAACTTGTTTTGAGAAAGATGTTTTAAAATATGTATTTTGATTATTGCTAAAATCTGTTGACCCAAGAATATCTAATGGTTCTAGAATGGCAAATTCTAAATTAGGATTGTCCAACATAGGACCTTCAAACTTATCTTTCTCACATGAGATAAAAAAGATAGTTAGAACAAATAAAAGAAATTTTAATTTTTTCATAATGCTATAAATTCATATTAAACATAAATATTATTCTGCCTATAGAAAATTCATCATAGACTTTTGTTTTATCCAAAACATTAAATTTATTGTACTGCATAGTAAAATAAATATTATCAGTAAAATAATGTTGTAAACCTGCTATTAAAATAGTTTCTTCTGAATTATATCTAGTACTCTCAAAACCATTAATTTGATCATACATGTCTCTTTCAGCAATAAACTCATTTCCTTCCGCAAGAAACATTTTAACTCCCGCTATTACCTTCAAATTTTTTAATATCTCATATGAAATTGATCCACTACATAAAATAGTTTTTAAATCAACCTTCTCATAATCATCACCATTTCTTTGTACAGATTCAAAATTTACGCCTCCTTCAATATCAAAACTATTTTTAAGAGAAAGTAATTTATCTAACGACACTAATGAATGTAATGAAGATTTACTAAAGAGTCTTTTATTTGTTGTTCCTTGACCAATAACTTCTGAAAAATATTGTGTTTGGAATTTAGCACTTATATAGTCAGTTAATTTAAAATTATCAATGCCTGCAGTAAATCCAACTCTGTTAGGAGTAGCGTTTCCATATGGTTCAGTAGAACTATACATTGGATTATAGTTCATAAGTGAAGTAGACAAATTCTGATTATATATTTTTGGATCAGAGATTATATCTATTAAACTCGCTTTTCTTTGAGTGTAGTTATTAGAATAATAAGGATATGATGTAGTCGTAGTATTATAATTAACCCTTCTAGTTTGAGACCCAACACTTCTAAAATCTGTATCAACATACCTGAACCCTATTTTAATTTTTCCTTTGTTGGTTTTTGAACTAAAAGTAGCTTCAGTAAAATTACCTTTTACCTGCGGAGCTAATGAATCACCACCCCATCCTCTAGTAGAAAAACCACCTTCTAATAGGAATTTATATGGGATATTTCTTAATTTACCTGTATAAGATAATTGAGTATTAAGTACTGGATTATAATAAAAAACATCTCCATTACTTGATGATAATACTTCAAAGGTGTTTACATAATGTGTTCCTAAATTTAAGTTGTTAATTGACTTAATAACTGCGGAACCTCCAATCATTAATAATTCAGGTTTACCCATCCATTCCTGTCCTCTGATTCTAGTTGCAAATCCATCAAAATCTAACTGCTTAATATAATTATACATATTATAAGAAAAATTAGTTTGAACTCCATGTAATCTCCAATAATTAGACTTATAATAATTTTCATAATTTACAAAATCTCTATAAAATTCAAAAATCGAGGGTTCAAACTCTGATAATTCTTGATCATAATTATAAAGTGTATACTTCGTTTGTTTTAAATAGATATCACCAACACTAAAAGCAATCTTATTATTTATAATTCCTTTAGCAGATAAACTTCTCAGTTCAACAACACTTTTATTTCCCCACATTCCTCCAAAATCGTTTTGTAATCTTATTTCTGAAGATATTTCTATGTCATCAACGGGAGTAAAATGAAGACCTAAATCTAATATAGTAAAACCACCACCATTACTTCTAGATGAGATGGTGTCTTTTTCTTTAAGAACCCCTTCTAAAGCGTCCCTGTTGTAGTTAACTCTAGCATTCCCATCATACCAAAGATTTGATTTAACCTGAGATAGTATTGCTGTTGGGAAGAAGAAAAAGAAAAAGAAGTAATATAAATTTATTTTTTTCATCAGAAATTAATTTTAAGTTCAATAGTTGTTTCAGTACCCTTAATATTGGTTGCCGAAAAGTTTTTATCAAAATAATTAAATGCTGAGTGCCTTAAAAATAAATATGCACCATTATTTAATTTAATGTCAAATCCAAAACCTAGTAAATTTCCAAATTGATTTCTTGGCTTAAATGAGGGTGTATAATCATCGGTAACTCCCCATAAATTATCAGTTGGGTAGGGATCAGTGTCATCAATATCGGTGTATTTGTTTCCTAAAACTCTTTCTAATCCATATTTACTAACGATGGTTATCCTATTGTTTAACTCGTAACATA
>CAJXFN010000093.1 GCA_913052655.1 uncultured Flavobacteriales bacterium
TTTAGATACTCCAAAACTTGATCCTGCCTGATTTGGTTTAATAAAACAAGGAAATCCTATAGTTTCATTTATCTTCTTGACTTCTATTTTATCTCCTTTTTTTAGATGTAAAGAATTGGCACATCTAAAATCAAGTTGTGATAACTTTTGATTACATTCTAACTTGTTAAAAGTTAATGCAGAAACCTTAGAATTACAACTACTATATCTAAGGTTTAGGATGTCAAAATATGGTTGTAAATCTCCATTTTCTGCAGGTGGTCCGTGTAATGCCATAAAAACATAATCAAATCTTAATATAGATGAATTTAGTTCTACAGTAAAATTGTTTTTATTTATCGGAATGTGTTTACCATTGATTATTGCAGTCCACTTTTCATCCTTAATATGAATAATTGTACCGTTATATTTCTTTGTATTTAAATTGTTTAAAACTACATAAGCACTTTGTAATGAGATTTCATACTCTGCTGAATCTCCTCCAGTTAAAATGGCGATTTCTTTCATGTTTAAATTTATAGTACAAATCTATAAATTATTATACTAATTAACATCTGATATTTTCTATATTTGTATTACTTTTTAATATAATATGGAAGGTGATAAACAATATGTTAACAATCATATAGATAAGCACTCATTAATAAATGATGATGATTTAAATTCTAAAGAAGAAGCAAAACAGAGTGTTGTTAATCAAAATTTTTTGAAAAATAAGTTTTTTTATTTTCATATTTTATTAGCATCTGCTTGTACACTTATGTTGTTTTATTTTCTTCTGATTTATTTGAATGTTTATACTTTAAATGGTAAAGAGTTTGAATTAAAGAACTTTCAATCATTAACTGTAGAAGAACTTGAAGCTGAGATAAAATCTTTGAATATAGAATATATTATTTCAGATTCAGTTTATACAGACTCAGTTCCAAGAGGTACTATTTTTACACAAGATCCCTTACCAGGAACATTTATAAAACCGGGAAGAAGGATTTATTTTACTGTAAATTGTATGAATAGACAGAAGTTTACACTACCTGATATTTATAATAAATCAAAAAGACAATCTTTAAACCAACTAAACTCTCATTTTAAAATTGAATTTGTGAAGTCTGAAAAATATAGTGATATTTCTTCAGTAGTAACTAAAATGATGGTTGGAGACACTGAAGTTTTTCCAGGTCAAAAGTTAATTGAAGGAACTACTATAAAATTATTTTTTGGAAGTGGAAGAGGAACAAATAAGATTATGGTTCCTAATTTAACTGGAATTTCTATTGAAGAGGCTTTTCTAATCTTAGAATCAAATAATCTAAATTTAGGAGAAATTATTTGTGAAGGAGTAATTACTGATACTTTAACTGCAATTATTAGTAATCAAAGACCGTTATCTGATACGAAATTACAGTCAGGTGATATGGTTGATATAGTGATAAAACAATTTTTAGATACAATTAGTATCACAGATTCAATCTTTAAAGAATGAGTAGATTTTTAATATTTATAATATTATTTTCTTTCAATTCTTTTTCACAAGAAATAGAGTCTGATTTATTAATTAACTCTCAATTAGAAAAGAATAAGTATTCTTCACTAAATAAGTCAGAATCTCAATTGTCAGTTCCATTTATTGATGACTTTTCGTATAACTCTAGTTTTCCAGATACAATTTTATGGAAAGATAACTCAGTGTTTGTAAATAGAAATTATGGAGTTAATCCGATAACAATTGGAGTAGCTACATTTGATGGATTAAATAGTTTTGGCAGGCCATATGATTTGAGTTTAACAGGAACAGATTCAGAAAATGCTGACACTTTAAGTTCTAGAAAAATAGATTTATCTGATATTGACACTGCATATTTCATGTTTTTTTATCAGACACAAGGTATAGGAAATGATCCTCAATTAACAGATTCCTTAATTTTAGAATTTTCTACTAGCACAGATAGTTTAGGTAATACTATCTGGAATACAATCTGGAAGAAAGAAGGAGGAATTTTAAATGAGTTTAAGAAATTTGTTTATGTTTTTACGGACACAAATTATCTTACAGATAAATTCCAATTTAGGTTTAGAAATCTTGCTTCTGTTACAGGAAATTTTGATCATTGGAATATTGATTATGTAAAATTAGATGAGTATCAAAGCCCCGAAGACACTTCTAATTTAAATGATGTTTCATTTTTCAGAAAAACCCCTAAAATACTTAAAAGATATAGAGAAATGCCTTGGGTTCATTTTGTAAATGATGTTAGTCAAGAGATGAATGATTCCTTAGATATTATTTTACGAAATAATACTCTGAATATTCAATCGATTGATTATAGGTATGATGTTTTTAAGAATACAAATTTAGTATATCATTACCCGACTATAGGTGGAAATAACTCTACTAGAAATGTTGATGTTCCTCCTTTTATCTCAGGAGGATTGTACTCTTTTAATTCTCCTCCTGTGATGCTTGATAATCAGATTTTTCCTGTTACTTCATCAGATAGTGCAGAATTTTTGTTCCGCAACTCTATAAATACCTCTCCTGATGACTACAAGAGGAATGATACAGTATTTCATATTCAGAGGTTTTATAGTCATTTTGCATATGATGATGGAAGTGCTGAATCTGCTTATGGTATTAATGTTCAGGGAGCAAAACTAGCTTATGAGTTTAAGTTGAATAGACCTGATACAATAAGAATGATACAATTTAAATTTGTAGAGATGATTGATAATTTAGAGGGTAATAAATTTGCATTGACTATTTGGAATAATAATAATGGAATTCCAGGTCAAGAAGTTTATAAGGATACAGTTGAGATTAAATATCAGGATAGAGGAAAATTTAAAAACTATTATTTAAAAAAAGGAGTTGGGCTTGTGGGAACATTCTATATCGGTTGGGAACAGATCACAAACGATTTATTAAATATTGGTTTAGATAAAAATTCTTTTTCCAATGAATATATGTTGTATAATGTTGGAGGTGGATGGGTGAACTCTCAATTTCCTGGATCTTGGATGATTCGTCCTGTAGTAAATTTTGATGAAGCCTTGGTGAATTCTACACCAAATGATAATTTAATTGTAGATATTAAAATTTATCCTAATCCATTTGTTGAGTATACATCAATTTATTTCTCAAATCAAAATTATAAAGCAATTAATATTTTTGATATAATGGGAAGAAATGTCAAGAGTATGTATACTTGTGAAAGAAAAATTAATATCTATAAAGAAGATTTAAAAAAAGGAATATATTTTATTCAGATAGCTGAAGGAGATATGCGAATAGTAAAAAAAATAATACTAAATTAATGATCAGTTATATAGGAGGAAAAAGTAGAATGGCGAAATGGATTGGAGAATACATTCCTAACGACATTGAAACTTATGTTGAGGTTTTTGGAGGTGCTTTTTGGGTGTATGTAAATGGAGATATTTATGAAAAGCCTAAGTTAAAAGAGATTATATATAATGATTATAATAGATATATGGTAAACCTTTTTGAATGTTGCAGAACTCCTAAAAAATTTTATCAATATATGATTGGCTTAAAGGCTCAAGATGATAAATTATTCTATAAATTTCAGAAAGAAATATTTAAGAATACAGATATAAATAATATAGATCTAGGAGATTTTGAGTTTGGTAAAAAGTATGCCTATATCATGACTCAAGTTTTTTCTGGCTTAAATGCTGAAAAGGCAAAATTTATAGATCTAAAGGGAAAATATAAATCAAAATTTGATTCCTTTAGAGATAGATTGATTAATCCAAAGTTTACTAAAAAGTTAAAAAAAATCACTAAATGTGAAAACTTTAGTTATGAAAAAATTATTGAAAAATATGATTCTCCCTCTACTTATTTTTATGTAGACCCTCCTTATTGGAAAACTGAAAATTATTATTCTCTTCATGATTTTGATGTAGATGATCATAAAAAATTATGCGATCAACTTACAAACATTAAAGGTAAATTTTCTTTGTCTTACTACGAGTTCGATTTATTGAATGAATGGCTTCCAAAAGATAAATTTATTTGGAAGAGTAGAGATTTTGTTAAGGCTGCTTCAGCTCAAAAAGGAAAATCTCAAAATAAAGGTACTGAGATTTTAGTAATGAATTATGAAAAGTAATGGAAGGAGATCAAGAACTTTTTGAGCATTACAAGTTTGAAGCAGATAAAGGTCAGGAACCACTAAGAGTAGATAAGTTTCTGATGAATTTTATAGAAAATGCAACTAGAAGTAAGATACAGCAGTCAGCAAAAGATGGATACATCCTTGTAAATGGAGTTCCTGTAAAATCAAATTATAAAGTTAAGTCGGGAGATGTAGTTACTGTTGAATATAAAAATCCACCAAGAGAATACGAGTTAATCCCACAAGATATTCCCATAAATATCATGTATGAAGATGAGGATATCTTAATAGTAAATAAAGATGCGGGAATGGTAGTTCATCCAGGTTTCGGTAATTGGGAAGGTACACTAGTAAACGCATTGGCTTTTCATTTTAAGAATCTGCCAAATATGGGTGATGAAAATCGACCAGGTTTAGTTCATAGAATTGATAAAAATACCTCTGGAATTTTAGTAATTGCTAAAAATAAAAAATCTATGAAAATTATGGGAGAAAAGTTTTCTAACAGAGATTTAAATAGAAAGTACTTAGCTCTTGTTTGGGGAGATGTAAAAGAGGATGAAGGGACTATTACTGGTCATATTGGAAGGAGTTTAAAGAATAGAAAAGTTATGGACGTTTTTCATAATGGAGAATTTGGGAAACATGCCGTAACACACTGGAAGGTTGTAGAAAGATTAGGTTATACAACATTAGTTGAATGTAAATTAGA
>CAJXFN010000094.1 GCA_913052655.1 uncultured Flavobacteriales bacterium
TAGCGGGTGCTGCTACATACATATTAATGCAATAAAATATTAATTAATCGTTTTTATATCATGAGAGACACAATTCAATCTTCATCTTTTACAGATTCATCTGAAATAGTACAAGAAAAAACACTTTCTGTAATTGATTTAATGACCTCAGGAGGAGTAGGTGGAAATATCATAATGAGTGTTTTAGGTATCCTATCTATATTAGCTATTTACATTTTAATAGAAAGAATTTATTCACTAAATAAAGCTAATAAAGGGAATCCTGATTTTATTATGAATATTAATACTCTTGTGAATAATAATAAATTTTCTGAGGCTATTTCAAGATGTCAAGAAGAAGATTCTACAATCTCTAGAATGATTGAAAAAGGAATAAAAAGAAATGGGAAACCCTTTAACGAGATACATTCTGCAATGGAAAACCAAGGGAAATTAGAGGTAAATAAATTAGAACACAACCTTACAATTCTAGCAACTATTTCTGGAGCAGCTCCAATGATTGGTTTTCTTGGAACTGTTATTGGAATGATATTAGCCTTCCATGACATGGCATCTGCTGGAGGTAACATTGATGTAGAGATGTTATCAAAAGGGATATACACAGCTATGATTACAACTGTAGCTGGTTTAGTTGTTGGTATTATATCTTATATATCTTATAACTTCCTATTAGCTAAAATTGATAAGATTGTTTTTTCAATGGAAAGTAATAGTTCAGAATTTTTAGATAATTTGCAATAATTTTTTCATGAATTTACGAGGAAGAAATAAGATTAACCCAAATTTCAATATGTCATCTATGACGGATATTGTATTTCTTCTTTTAATCTTCTTTATGCTTACTTCTACCCTAGTAAGTCCAAATGCTTTAAAATTACTTTTACCCAGTAGTAAAGCAAAAACCTTAGAGAAACAAACTATCTCTATATCAATAAATAAAGATATTCATTTTTACATTAATGAAAATAGAGTAGAAGAAAGTAATCTGGAACAAGAAATCATAGAGATTGTACAAACTGAAGAAGACCCAGCAATTATCTTACATGCTGACAAATCCGTAGATATTGAACATGTTGTAAAAGTAATGGATATTGCTTATAGAAACAAATATAAAATTGTATTAGCAACAAAACCATAAAATGAATCCCTCAAAGCGAAATAAGAATAAGGCATGGATTGGGACACTGCTATTTCACTCCATATTAGTTTTACTATTCTTCTATACAGGACTTTCCTACACTATCCCACCACCTCCAGAGGAAGGAATCTCTATCAATTTTGGAACTACAGAATTCGCAGAAGGTGAAACTGAAATTCAACAAGAACAATTTGAAGAAATAAATGAAGAATCTTCACAGGAAATTATTTCCTTAGAGGAAACAATAACACAAGAAATTATTGAAACTGTAAAAAAAGAAAAAGAAGAACAAGAGCGTAAAGAAAAAAATGATGGAATTATAGAGGAGAAAGAAATAAAAGAAGAAAAGAAAGAAGAAAAAGTAATAAATAAAAGAGCGATTTTCAACCCCAAAAAAAACAAGGGAAATGAAGGAAAAACCTCAGGAGATGGAAATATGGGTGAAGAAGATGGAGATCCAAATTCTACTCAATATACAGGAGGGAATTTTGGAGATGGACTTTCTGAAATAGGAAGATTTAGGTCAAAACCAGAAAATTTAGAACATCCTCTAGAAATGGGAAAAGGATATATTACAGTCAATGTCATTGTAAATGCAGAAGGTAAAATCATTGATATAGATGATAATAGCTTCTATTCTACACTGGGATATATTGGATATCACAAAAGAAAAAACTTATATATTGCTATAAAAAAACAATTAAAATATGGTCCTGCAACTGGAAATGACAAATCTGATAAAATAGCAAAACTTAAACTTATCTTCACTCATTAATGAATTATCAAGATACTATTGATTATTTATTTAAGAAACTTCCAATTTATCAAAGAAGTGGGAAGTGTGCCTACAAAGCTGACATAGGGAATATAACAGAAGCTTGTAACATTTTAGGCGATCCTCATTTAAATTTTAAGTCTATTCATGTTGCAGGAACAAACGGAAAAGGATCTTGTTCTCATATGATTTCTTCTGTTTTACAAGAGTCTGGATACAAAGTTGGTTTATACACCTCACCTCACCTAAAAGATTTTAGAGAAAGAATTAGGATAAATGGAAAAATGATTCCTGAAGAGAAAGTAATAAATTTTATAAGTACAAATAAACAGGAATTTGAAAAGATAAACATGTCCTTTTTTGAGATGACTGTCGCTTTGGCATTTCAATATTTTTCTAATGAAAAAGTAGATATTGCAGTTATCGAATGTGGCTTGGGAGGTAGATTAGATAGTACTAACATTATCAATCCTGAAATATCTGTAATTACCAACATTGGATTGGATCACACTAATCTATTAGGTAATACTTTAGAAAAAATTGCTATTGAAAAAGCTGGCATCATTAAAAAAGAAAAAATTGTAGTTATTGGAAGAAAACAAAAAGAGATTATACATATTTTTGAAGAAAAAGCAGAAAAAGAAAATTCTATACTTTTCTATTCGGATAATCATAATTTTTCTTCAGATTTAAAAGGAGACTATCAGAGAGAAAATATTAATACAGCTGTAACAACCTTAAAAAATTTAAGAAACTTTAATATTAATGATGAAGATATCATTAATGGTTTAAATAAAGTAATAAAGAATACAACTTTGCTTGGTAGGTGGCAAACTCTATCTAAATTTCCTCTAGTAATTTGTGATACTGCTCACAATGAAGATAGCTTTAAAAAAGTACTACATCAAATCTATGAAATTAATTATAGTAAATTACATTTTGTTCTTGGCGTGGTTAAAGATAAAAACATCTATAATATCTTAACTTTACTTCCTAAAGATGCTATTTATTATTTTTGTGAAGCAAACATTCCAAGATCAATGAATAAGTTAGATTTAAAAAAAATATCATCAGAATTTAATTTATATGGAAGTGTATATTCTAGTGTTAAAGAAGCCTTACATCACGCAAAATTAAAAGCAACAGAAAATGACTTAGTCTATGTTGGAGGAAGTACTTTTGTTGTAGCGGAAATAATTTAAAATTTCTTTTTAAAAGCTATTATGTATTACAAATTAAATTATATTTGCATTTCAATTTTCGGGCGATTAACTCAGTTGGTTCAGAGTGCCTCCCTTACAAGGAGGAAGTCGGGGGTTCGAGTCCCTCATTGCCCACCAAAAAAAACCTACTCAATTGAGTAGGTTTTTATTTATTCAAAAATTATCTTCTTCTCAACTGTTCCATCATCATATATATAAAATAACGGTATATTATATTTTGGAATAACAGACCTTCCTAAAATATCTGTTATCATAATTAAATTTTTACTTTGAATATTTTCATAGTATTCACAATTTCCAGGAATATTCTCATCTATCCATAGTATCCTATGTGATATCCATTCTTTCAAATAAACTATTTCGTCAGCGTGTGTCGTACTTTCTAAATGCCCCCAAAGAATCATATCTTTATTTATTTCACTCTCACAAAATAAACTCAAACTATCAATATATTCATAAATTTCATCTAAGCTCAAAATATTTCTTCGCAAATTTCTCCACCTACAATTTAATAAATTATTAAACAAACTATCAGATCGAAATATTGAATACCAAAACGGGTTGAATACACCACAAGGAGTTTCCTCCTCCCATCCAGCAACTATATCAGCTTGACAATAAGTAGAATTTCCATATGCCCAATTAAAATCCCAAACTGGTCCAATATGTAATCGATTATCAATACTATCATGATCTTTGTATAAGTATGTACTCAATCTGTATGCATCAATATTTTTACTTAATTCACTTACTATAAAATAATCTATAAATGAATCAACATTAATTAAACTATCATATATCTGGTGTAGACTGTTAGGATTACTATTTAAAATTAAATATTCAAATTGATATATAAACTCTTGAATATATAATTTCTGTGTAGAATTTATATTTTTCCACCTTGGATATATATACTGAAAAAATATTGAATCATTAAAAGATGATGACCAATATTGATCAGGATTGTCACTTGCTCTGTCTACTTGCACTATATATCCACCGGAAATCTCCTCTAAATTATTATCATTAACTTCTAATTCATTTATATCTACTCTATTTTTATCCCTTTTAATTTTTTCAATTAATAAATATACTCCCATATATTCATTGTCAATAACGAGATTGCAAAATCTAAATCTTGGAGAATAATACCCCATCTTTTCATATAAATGATACGTTAAAGCATTTCTTAAAAATGATTTATCACCATAAGGTGCATATAGAATCCAATCATTTTCTGCTGGCATTCCTAACAAAGAGACATTATAATTTTCTCCTAAAGAATCTTGTGTCTCAAACGAATATGACTTTTTAGGAAAATTCATTGAACTCGCACCTCTAAGCTCTATACTTATTCTACCGCTATATTCATTAAAATTGTCTCCAATATTATTTATCGAATCATTATTTATAATTCCCATATTACATACAATTCTAGGCTCATCAATAATTTCTTGACCGTCAGTATTAATAATGACAATAGGCAAAAAAGATGAGTATAAATTTACTTGACCTGCAAGAAATAGAGGAAAGAAAAATATTAAAACAACAACAGTCCTAAACATAAAGCAAAATTAGAAATATATTTATTAAAAAAGTTCGAAATAAGGACCGAGAGGTCCACCAAAGCGGAATCCATCTCATTCTGAGATAGTTTTCCGCTTTTTTTAT
>CAJXFN010000095.1 GCA_913052655.1 uncultured Flavobacteriales bacterium
CCCATATTTGAGAATTTATCCATTCTATTTTGTACTAATTTTTTAACATTTAATGTTTTACATTCTTTAATACTTTCCTTTATAGCTTTCTTAACATTTTTATATGCTTGATCGGGAAAAGTATGCGCCCCTCCAATAGGTTCTTTTATAATTCCATCAATTAATTTGTTCTTTATCATATCATCTGAAGTAAGTTTTAATGCGGAAGCAGCTTTCTCTTTAAACTCCCATGATCTCCATAAAATAGTAGAACAATTCTCTGGAGAAATAACAGAATACCAAGAATTTTCCATCATTAATACCTTATCTCCAATGCCAATTCCTAAAGCACCTCCAGAAGCTCCCTCTCCAATTATAATACAAATAATAGGTACTTTTAACTTTGTCATTTCAATAAGATTACGTGCGATAGCTTCTCCTTGTCCTCTTTCTTCTGCTTCCAATCCAGGAAAAGCGCCAGGAGTATCAATTAAAGTTACAACTGGCTTTCCAAACTTTTCAGCCATTTTCATTAATCGCAAAGCTTTTCTGTAACCTTCTGGATTTGCCATTCCAAAGTTTCTGTATTGTCTATCTTTAGTATTTCTTCCCTTTTGTTGTCCAATAAACATAACAGTTTCTCCATCAACAGTACCCCAACCACCTATCATAGCTTTGTCATCTTTTACAGCTCTATCTCCATGAATTTCTACAAAATCTCTATTTGTGATTTCAAGAATATAATCAAGTGTATATGGTCGTTGTGGATGTCGAGACAATTGAACCTTTTGCCAAGGAGTTAAATTTCCATAAATTTTTTTTCTTGTTGATTTGATTTTCTTCTCCAATTCTGCAACAGTAGAGCTGACATCTACTTCTCCTTCTTTACCTAATAGAATTGTTTGATTTAACTTTTCAATTAAATCTTCTATTGGTTTTTCAAAATCTAAATATTCCATAATTTTTTAAATTATTTTGGACAACAAAGTTAAATAAAATCAAATCCATAGGCCTAAAAAAAAGGATGTCTTTATATTTGTTGTTGAAAACTAATTAATTCATGATTGTATATCCAAACGCTAAAATAAATTTAGGATTAAATATACTTAGAAAAAGAAAAAATGGATATCATGACATTTCTTCTGTTTTTTATCCAGTTAAAGAATGTGTAGATATTTTAGAGATTGTAAAATTTGATACTTTTAAATTTGTAAATAGTGGAATTAAAATTCCTGATGGTGAGAATATTTGCGAAAAAGCATGGAAATTACTTCATAAAGATTACAGAATAGGAAATGTAAAAATTCATTTACATAAACAAATTCCTATTGGATCTGGCTTAGGTGGAGGTTCTTCAGATGCTTCTTTTACATTAAAAGCATTAAATGAACTTTTTGGATTGAATCTTACTAATTTACAATTAGAAAAATATTCTGTGATGTTAGGAGCAGATTGTCCATTTTTTATTGATAATAGACCAAAATTAGTACAAGGAATAGGAGAAAAGATGATAAGTATAGATTTAGATTTATCTGAGTTTGAAATTAGATTAATCAATCCTAGAATCCATATTTCCACTGAGGAAGCTTATAGTAGAGTTGTGCCACAAATACCTGAATTAAATGTAAATGAAATAATAGAATTACCAATTAATGATTGGAAAAATATTCTTAAAAATGATTTTGAAGACTCTGTTTTTCTACAACATTCATCATTAAAAGATATTAAAAATTCTTTATACAAAGAAGGTGCTATTTACGCATCTATGAGTGGTAGTGGCAGTGTTATTTATGGAATATTTGAAAAATAAATCCCGGGATTTTAAATTTTAAGATTTAAAATTAACCATTCATGGTCAATAAGAATTCTTCATTATCTTTAGTTTTATTAATTCTATCTTTCATAAATTCCATTGCTTCAACTGGATTCATATCTGCAAGATAATTTCTTAAGGCCCAAATTCTTGGTTCCATTCCTTCTGCAATAAGTAGATCTTCTCTTCTAGTAGATGAGGAGACTAAATCAATCGCAGGATAAATTCTTCTATTAGATATTCTTCTGTCTAATTGCAGTTCCATGTTTCCAGTTCCTTTAAATTCTTCAAAGATAACTTCATCCATTTTACTTCCAGTTTCCGTAAGAGCAGTTGCTAAAATAGTTAGAGAGCCTCCATCTTCAATTTTTCTTGCAGCACCAAAAAATCTTTTTGGTTTATGTAAAGCATTTGCATCTACACCTCCAGATAGTACTTTTCCAGATGCTGGTTGTACTGTATTATAGGCTCTAGCTAATCTAGTAATAGAGTCAAGTAGTATTACTACATCATGACCACATTCAACCATTCTTTTTGCTTTTTCTAATACTAAATCTGCAACCTTTACATGACGAGAAGCTGGTTCATCAAAAGTAGAAGCAATTACTTCAGCATTTACTGAACGTTCCATATCTGTTACTTCTTCTGGTCTTTCGTCGATAAGAAGAATAATCATATATATTTCAGGATGGTTATCCGCAATTGCGTTTGCGATATTCTTTAAAAGTACTGTTTTACCAGTCTTAGGTTGAGCTACAATAAGTCCTCTTTGTCCTTTACCAATAGGAGTGAATAAGTCTAACATTCTGGTAGCTATCTTATTATGTCCATTTCCTAAAATATTAAATTTTTGATATGGAAACAAAGGAGTTAAATGCTCAAAAGGAACTCTATCTCTTACAATATTTGGATGTCTTCCATTTATTTTTTCTACTCTAATAAGCGGGAAATATTTCTCTCCAGATTTTGGAGGACGTACATTTCCCTCTACTGTGTCTCCTGTTTTTAATCCTAATAATTTTATTTGAGATTGAGATACATAAATGTCATCGGGAGAAGTTAAGTAATGGTAATCAGAAGAACGAATAAAACCATATCCATCTGGAAGAATCTCAATTACTCCTTCAATGGGAATAATTCCATCAAAATCATAATCATAATCTAAACCTTTTTTAGAATGATGATTATAATTTGGGTCTTGGTTCGGATTCTTTTTCTTTTGATTAAGATTGTTTTGATTTGTTTTCTTATTCTGGTTAGGATTTTGTTTATGTTGTAATTTTTTGTCTTCCATTTCATTTTTATCTAGTCCCTTCTTTTCCAGATTATTTTCAGATGATTTGTTCTCAATCTTTTTAATAGGTTTTTCTTCAGATATTGTAGTTGGTTTCTTAAACCGTTCTCTTTTTCTTTTTGAAGATGAATTTGGTTTTTCTTCTTTAGAAGCGGTCGAAGCTTGTTCGTCTAATATTTTATAGATTAGATCTGTTTTGTTTAGTTTTTCGAATTTTTTCAGATTTAATTTAGTTGCAATTTCTTTTAAATCAGCAACTTTCTTCTTTTGAAGATCGTCTAATTTGTACATTTTTTTTTAATATTTTGTATTAATTTTCTTGACAGTTTGTCAATTATTGTAGGATAATAAGTAGTGTGATTTTTTGTCTAATTACTGAAATGTATTGCAATAATACAAATATTTTTTGAATTCACTCATATTAATGAAATAATCTATCTTTGCAGAAAATTATTAATTATGATACAAAGAGTTCAGTCCTTATTTCTATTTTTTTCTGCTATACTAAGTTTAGTTATTCTATTTTATGCTCCTGTTATGATTAATACTGAAGGTGAAACAGTTTTAATTAAGAATTTACAATTCCCAGCACTTTTCCTATTGTTATCTATTTTACTTTCTATTTATTCTATTTTTCAGTTCAAAAATAGAATAAAACAATTAAAACTTGTTTCATTTGCTAGAGTTTCAATAACCGTTTCTTTTTTCTTACTTATTTTTAATAGAGATGATTTATATGACATTTATTATGGAGGAATACTTTTAATAATACCTTATGTGATATTATTATTATCTGCTTATTTTATTAAAAAGGATGAGAAATTAGTGAGGTCTGCAGATAGAATCCGTTAATTATTTATTCTTGGAAACTCAATAACTTTTAAATCTTTTATTTCTTTTCCGTATACATTAAATGAAATTATGGTTTTTACTTTATGCCATCCATAATTTCCTATTGCTCCAGGATTCATATGAAGTAAATTTAATTCTTTATCATGTATTATTTTTAAAATGTGAGAGTGACCACTGATAAATAAATCTGGTTTTTTGTTTTTAATGATTTCTTTTATTCCTTTTTCGTACCTGCCCGGGTATCCCCCAATGTGTGTCATCATAACTTTTAATTCTTCACATTTGAAATAAGTAGTTTCTCGGAATTCTTTTCGAATAATATGGTCATCTATATTCCCCCAAACTGCTCTTAAAGCAGCAAATTTTTTTAAAGTATCTGTAACTTCTATTTTTCCAATATCTCCAGCGTGCCAGATTTCATCACATTTTTTAAGATAGGGGAAAATTCTTTCATCTATTGTATGATGAGAGTCAGAGAGTAATATGATTCTCTTCATTTTATCTTATTAATGAGAAACTTCCAGTTCTTATATGAGTTTTTTCCAAGAAATCGTAAACAATAATTGTGTAACTATATACGCCATTTGGACAATATTCATCATTTAGTTTTCCATTCCAGAATATGTTTTTTTCATTAAAAATCTTTTCTCCCCATTGGTCAAAAACATTTATTTCAAATCTTTTCCATCCTCCATCTCTTAAATAAGGACCAAAATAATCATTAATTCCATCTTCATTGGGAGAAAAAGCAGTAGGGATATAAATAGAAAATACAGGGTTTATATATAGTTCTTTTTGAATAGAATCTATACAACCATATTCATTTTCAATAAATAATTTAGGGATGAATCTTCCAG
>CAJXFN010000096.1 GCA_913052655.1 uncultured Flavobacteriales bacterium
AAATGTTATTTATCATAATACATCAAACTTATGAGTTATGGTTTAAACAAATTATACATGAGATAAATTCTGTAATGGATTTATTTAAAGATGAAAAAATAGATGAGAAAAATGTCGGAGTGGTTGTAAACAGGATGGATAGAGTAAATAAAATCATGTCTACTCTTGTAGGTCAGTTAGAAATTTTAGAAACTATGACCTCTTTAGATTTTCTTGATTTTAGAGATCAACTCTCTCCTGCCTCTGGATTTCAGTCTCATCAATTCCGAAAGTTAGAAGTAATGCTTGGATTAAAAATTAAGGAGCGTCATCAATTTGGAGGATGCCCTTACCACGCTCAATTTGAAGGAAAGAAAAAAAAGGAAATACTAGATTTAGAAGATGGTTACTCTTTATTTAATGTGGTAGAAAATTGGCTTGAAAGAATTCCCTTTTTAAATATTAATGATTTTGATTTCACAAAAAAATATGACTCTGCCGTAAAAGAAATGTTAAATAAAGAAATTGAATCTATAAAAACAGCAAATCTAACTGATTCAGACAGAGAAATTAGAATAAGGATGATTGAAGAAAATAAGAAATACTTCGAAAGAGTATTAAGTGAAGAGGAACATAATAAGGCTATTGAAAATGGAGAGACTAATCTCTCATATAGAGCTACAATGTCCGCTTTATTAATAAACTTATATAGAGATGAACCAATATTACATTTACCTTATCAATTTTTAAGAAGTTTGATAGAGTTAGATCATAAAATAGCTTCTTGGCGTTTTCGTCATGTTCAGATGGTTGAAAAAATGCTTGGGCAAAAAATAGGTACTGGAGGTAGTTCAGGACAAGGATATCTAAAAGAAACGGTAGATAAACACAAAATATTTACAGATTTAGCAAACATCTCCACTTTAATGATTTCTCGTTCTTACTTACCACAAATACCTCAAAACATAAAAGACTCTTTAGGATTTAATTACACAAAATAAATGAACTTAGAATTAAAAAATAAGAATGCGATTGTCTGTGGAAGCACCCAAGGTATTGGGAAGTCAACTGCATTAGAATTAGCAAAACTTGGAGCGAACATTACACTAATTGCTAGGAACGAAAGTAAACTTTTGAATGTTTTAAATGAATTAGATGAATCAAAAGGGCAAGTACATTCATTTGTCTGCATTGATTTTGCTGACAAAGAAAAATTAAAAAAAGAAGTTAATCGTTTAAAAGGAATTTATCATATTTTGGTAAATAATACTGGAGGGCCATCAGCAGGACCTATTATTGATGCAAAAACACAATCTTTTGAAGATGCTTTCAGTATGCATTTGATAAATAATCAGATTTTAGTTCAGAAAGTAATAGACGGCATGAAATCAGAAGGTTATGGTAGAATTGTAAATGTCATTTCCACTTCTGTAAAAGCTCCAATTCCTGGATTAGGGGTTTCTAATACTATTAGGGCAGCAGTCGCTAATTGGGCAAAAACTCTATCTATTGAACTAGGAGAATATGGAATAACAGTAAATAATGTATTACCAGGTTTTACAGATACAAACAGATTAAAAAGTCTAATTACAAAAAAAGCTGAATCACAAGGAAAAACAGAAGAAGAAATTGCAGATGCAATGAAATCAGGAGTTCCTGCTGCAAGATTTGGAACAGCTAATGAAGTAGCAAATGCAATAGCTTTCTTGTGTACTCCTGCAGCTTCTTACATCAACGGAATCAATGTTCCAGTAGATGGAGGAAGAACTAAGAGTTTATAAAATGGAGAAGATTTTAAATTACATAAATGGGGAATTAGTTGAACCAAAAAATGGAAAGTATTTAGATAATTTTAATCCTTCTACAGGCAAACCATACTCTCTAATTCCAGATTCTGGAAAAGAAGATATCGATCTAGCGGTAGAAGCCGCAAAAGAAGCCTTTATAACTTGGAGTAAAACCCCAAAACAAAATAGGTCAGATATTTTAATGAAACTAGCTGATACTATTGAAAAACATTTTGATGAATTGGTAAAAGCAGAAAGTAAAGACAATGGTAAGCCAGAGACTCTTGCTGCACATGTGGATATTCCAAGAGCACCCGCTAATATCCGATTTTTTGCAGGAGCAATCTTGCATAACAGCTCACAAATGCACGAAATGGACGGAGCTGCAATCAATTATACTTTACGTCAACCAGTTGGAGTAGCAGCTTGTATTTCTCCTTGGAATTTGCCTCTATATTTACTTACCTGGAAAATTGCGCCAGCAATTGCTGCTGGAAATACTGTTGTCGCAAAACCCTCAGAAGTTACTCCTATGACCGCTTATTTGTTTAGTAAAATATGTATTGAAGCAGGACTTCCTAAAGGAGTACTAAATATTGTTCATGGTTTAGGAAGCAGAACTGGAGATCCTCTTACCACACATCCAGATACTCCTATTGTGTCGTTCACAGGTGGAACAGTTACAGGAAAACATATTGCTAGTGTTACCTCTCCAATGTTTAAGAAATTATCTTTAGAATTAGGAGGTAAAAATCCAAATATTGTATTTTCAGATGCAGATTTTGACAAGGCTGTAAGTTTTGCTTCACGTGCTGCATTTACTAATCAAGGCCAAATATGTTTATGTGGATCTCGATTATTTATTCAAGAAGAAATTTACGAAAGGTTTAGAGACGCTCTTGTTGCAAAAGCATCAAAACTAATAGTTGGAGATCCAAGTGAAGCTAGTACAAATTTGGGAGCGGTAGTTTCTAAAGAACATATGGAAAAAATTCTGAATAAAATAGACTTAGCAAAAGTTCTTGGAGGAAAAATTATTTTAGGAGGAGACAGAAAAATTTTAGACGGTAATTTAAAAGATGGATACTATATACAACCTACAATCATTGAAGGACTACCTTTCGATTGTGAGGTTAACCAAGAAGAAATATTTGGACCTGTTGTAAGCATTATTCCTTTTAAAACTGAAGAAGAAGTAATTGAAATGGCAAATTCTACTAAATATGGATTATCTGCATCAATCTTTACCGAAAATTTAAGTAGAGGTCATAGAGTTGCCGCGGCAATAGAATCTGGAGTAGTGTGGATCAACACTTGGCTATTGAGAGATTTAAGAATTCCGTTTGGAGGAATGAAAGAGTCAGGTTTAGGAAGAGAAGGAGGTTTTAAATCTTTAGAGTTTTTTACAGAATCAAAAAATGTCTGTGTTAAAATTTAAAAATGCGAGTTCACAAAAATTTAAATATTAAACTTGTAGAAGCGAAAGATATTCGTCCTTTACGACATAAAATGCTTCGACAAGGAAAGAAGTTTTCTACTACCTCCTACAATAGAGATAATGAGAAAAATACCTTTCATTTAGCGGCTTTTTTAGGGGATGAAATTGTAAGTTGCGGAACATTCTATCCTGAAAAAACAGATAGAATTTATTCTAAAAACTCATATAGATTAAGAGGTATGGCAACTGACATAAAATATTCTAGAAATGGATTTGGAATGGAGATAATGTCAAAAGCATTTATGATTTTAAAAAATAGTGATTGTGATTTATTGTGGTGCAATGCTCGTCTTGTTGCTTTATCATTCTATCATGCGGTTGGAATGAAAGAAATTGGAAATATATTTGATATATCAGATATTGGTCCACATTATTTTATGTATAAAAAAATTTGATTATGAATGGAAAAAAAATTAATTCAGAAAGAGCTCCAAAAGCTGTAGGGCTTTATCCACATGCTCGTAAAGTAGGAAACTTATTGTTTCTTTCAGGGGTTGGTCCGAGAAAATCTGGACAAACAGATATTCCTGGTGTAACGCTTAACGAAAATGGAGAAATAGAAAAATATAACATAGAAAAACAATGTCACTCTGTTTTTGAAAATATACGTTTCATCTTGGAAGACGCAGGTTCTTCTTGGGAGAATATTGTAGATATTCAAGTATTCCTAACCAACATGAAAGATGATTTTAAAACTTACAATAAAATTTATGCAGAGTATTTTAAAGATAATCAACCTTGTAGAACTACTATTGAAATAAAGAGTTTGCCAACTCCAATAGCAATAGAATTAAAAGTAATAGCAACTATTTAAAATAAAAATATGGAATTAAAAAAACCTTTTAACTTACAAAAGTGGATTGATGAAAATAGACATCTTTTAAAACCTCCTGTAGGAAATAAAAATTTGTATAAAGAAGCCGGAGACTTCATTGTAATGATAGTAGCTGGGCCTAATGCTAGAAAAGATTATCATTATAATGAAACTGAAGAACTCTTTTATCAAATAGAAGGAGATATCATTGTAAAAACTCAACAAAATGGAGAATTAGTTCAATATGATATTAAAGAAGGAGAAATGTTTCTACTTCCTGCGAAAATCCCTCATTCTCCTATAAGGTCTGAAGGATCTATTGGACTAGTTATAGAAAGAAAAAGATCTAAAAACGACAAAGATGGATTAATGTGGTTTTCAGAAACCGCAAATGAATTACTTTATGAAGAATATTTCAAGTTAACCAACATAGAAAAAGATTTTTTACCAGTGTTTAAAAGATTTTACTCTGATGAAAAATTAAGAACTTGTCCAAAAACTGGTGAAATAATGGAAGTAGACAAAAGGTATATTTAATTATTTTGATTGTAAATTATTACATAATAATATTATGAGAATAAATGCTCATGGACATATTCTACCCGAACCTTCACAAATTCCAAAATTTATGAAGGAAAAA
>CAJXFN010000097.1 GCA_913052655.1 uncultured Flavobacteriales bacterium
CACCAGGCAGAAAAGGTATTTTACAATTTAATAATGATTTGACTAATTCACTTGAAACACCAGGGCATACAATAAAATCAACACCAATTTTTTCTAATTTATCTATTTGTTTAATATTAACTACAGTACCAGCTCCAACACATATTTTTTCTCCATAATTTTTTTTTATAAATTCAATAGCCTCAAAAGCATTTTCTGTTCTAAGTGTAACCTCAATACATTTTATGTTTTTATCTAATAAAGAGTAAATAATTGGTTCTATTTCATCCATATCATTAATAGTAACAACAGGAATTATTGAATTTTGTTTTAACAAAAATTGAATATTATTTTGAACATTTTGCATCTATATATATTTTATAAAAAACTAGCCCCCTCTTCACTTGAGGATACTTGTTTACGCATATTAAAAAACAATTCTTTACCAAGCCCGAACACGTTAGTATTATCTTTTTTTCTACTAGTTCTGTTAACCACATCAGTATCTAAAGTTTTTAATTCTCCAGTGATTGCGTTCATAAGAATTCTATCTCCAGTCTGAATTTTTGAAATTAAACCACCATCTTTTGCTTCGGGCACAACATGAATTGCCGCTGGGATTTTACCAGAGGCTCCAGACATCCTACCATCGGTTATTAAACCAACCTTAAAACCTCTTTTTTGTAATATTGTTAATGTTGGTGTAAGTTTATGAAGCTCAGGCATACCATTATATTTAGGACCCTGAAATGGGAATACGGCTATAAAATCTTTATTTAATTCATCATTTTTAAAAGCTTTAATTAAATCGTTTTGCTCTTCAAAAACAACAGCTTCAGCCTCTATATTCATATTTTCAGAAGAAACAGCTGATGTTTTCATAATTGCTCTACCAATATTCCCGCTCATCATTCTTATACCACTTTTTAAATGGAAAGGATTAGAAACTTTTCTTATAATTGATTCATTTAAAGATTTTTTTGGTCCTTCTTCCCAGATTAATTTATTGTTTTTAATTTTTGGTTCTTGTGTGTATTTTTTTAATCCAAAACCAAGAATTGTATTAACGTCATTATGTAATAAATGATTTTCAAGCAATGTATAAATTAAAAAACTCATTCCTCCAGAAGCATGAAAATGATTAACATCGGCAGCACCATTTGGATAAACGCGAGTTAACAAAGGAATAATTTCAGATAACTCTGAAAAATCATCCCAAGTAATTATAATACCTGCTGCTTTTGCAATCGCTATTAGATGAATCGTATGATTAGTAGATCCTCCAGTTGCAAGTAGTCCAATAATAGCATTTACAATTGTCTTTTCATTAACAATATTACATAAAGTTTTATCAAAGGATTTATCTTTAGAAGTTTGAGAAATAACCTTTACAATTTCTTCATTTAAAAGTTCTCTCAATTCTGTTTCTGGATTAACAAAACTAGATCCAGGTAGTTGAAGACCCATGATTTCCATAAGCATTTGATTACTATTTGCTGTTCCATAAAAAGTACAGGTACCAGGGGAATGATATGAATCTGATTCTCCTTTAAGCAAAGCTTCCCTGTCTATTTTACCTTCTGCATAATCTTGACGTATTTTAGATTTTTCTTCATTACTAATACCTGTATGCATTGGCCCACCAGGAACAAACGCAATTGGAAGATTACCAAATTTTAATGCACCAATTAAAAGACCTGGAACTATTTTATCACAAATTCCCAAACACAGTGCCCCATCAAACATATTATGTGAAAGACCTATTACAGTAGAGAGAGCAATAACATCTCTACTAAATAAAGACATTTCCATTCCAATTTGACCCTGTGTAACTCCATCACACATCGCTGGAACAGATCCCGCAACCTGCGCAACGGAATTATGTTTTAAAGCAAACTTTCGTAATATTTTTGGATAAGATTCATATGTTTTATGTGCTGAAAGCATGTCATTATAGGCTGTTATAATTCCCAAATTTGGAACTATATTTTTACCTAAATGATTCTTATCTTTTTGACCACAACCAGCAGAGGCGTGTGCAATGTTTCCACAACTTAAATGAGAACGTAAAAAACCTCTATCAAATTGAGATTTCATTTGATCTAGATATAATTTTCTAGTGTCTTTACTTCTTAAAACAATTCTTTCAGTAACATTTTTTATTTTACTATTAACCATCATTCTGTATAATAAGTTTCCATGTTTTCATATTCTTTGATAAAATATGAAATCGGAACATTTGTCTTAATTGAATTTTTAAATATATTAAATTTAGTTTTTCCTGTAATAAATAAAAAAATATCATTACTATTTCCAATAATCTCTTTACTGCATGTAATTCTATTGAATGGAAATTTAGGTGCTTTTGTAGAGTAAATTCCAATATTCTTGGTGTTCATAATCCTTTCTGATTCTAAATCATTAGGAAAGATAGAGGCTGTATGCCCATCACTTCCCATTCCAAGTATTGTTAAATCTAATCTTTTCATAAATGATGAATATTTATCATTAACTAACTCTAAATTTAATTTTTCATTATCAGTAGAATAAACCATTTCAAAAAAGAGAGCGTCTTTAGCATAATTTTTCAAAAGATTTTTTCTGATTAGTTTTTCATTACTAAAATCGCTGTCGTTATTAACAAAACGCTCGTCAACTAAACCTATTTTTACTTTACTCCAGTTAATGTTTTGTTGTGAAAGGGTAGAATATAAATTTATAGGAGTTGAACCTCCAGAAAGTAATATTCTCGCATCTCCATAATTCTCTATAGAATCAGTAATAATTTTAACAATATCTGTAACTAAAGAATTTTCAAGTTGCTCAATAGATTTAAATTGTTTGATTTTCATTGTTTTATTATTTAGTCCAAGCGTGATTTTTCTCTAAAACATCATTTCCAGGTCCCCAAGAGCCAGCTTCATATAAAACATTCTTCAATTTTGTTTTTTTCCAACTATCCTTTATTGATTCAATCCAAAGCCAAGCTGATTCTAATTCATCTTGTCGCATAAATAGTGTTTGTTGTCCCCTCAAGACATCTATTATTAATCTCTCATAAGCTTCAGGAAGTCTTTCATGAAATGAATCTAAATAATCTAATTTTAATGAAATTGGTTTGTATCGATATCCTCCAGGTCCAGGTATTTTCGTCATTTGTAAAAGTTGAATCCCTTCCTCAGGTTGAAGTCTAATTACAAGAGCATTTCCGGGAATGTCTCCTTGAGATAAGAAAAGATTATGCCTAACTTTTTTAAAATTTATAATAATTTCAGAGTATCTTTTTTTCATGCGTTTGCCAGTCCTTAAATAAAATGGAGTATCCTTCCAACGCCAATTATCAATAAATGTTTTTATCGCGACGAAAGTTTCTGTGTCAGACTCATATTTATTGATATCCTCTAAGTAAGAAGAAACTAAAGATTCTGTATTTTCATTATCAATTATTTTACCTCCAACATATTGACCTTTTACAGTATCTTTTAATACAGATTCTTCATCGAAATAACGTAAAGAACTCAACACTTTAAGTTTTTCATTTCGTACAGAATTTGCGTCTAACTTTGCTGGAGGTTCCATAGCTATAAGACAAAGCAATTGTAATAAGTGATTCTGTACCATATCTAATAAAGCTCCACTTTGTTCATAATAATTACCTCTATTTTCAACACCAATAGTTTCAGCTACCGTAATTTGAACAGAATCAATATCCTGTGAGGACCAGGAGTGTTCGAATAAGTGATTTGCGAAACGTAAAACCATCAAATTCTGTACAGTTTCTTTACCTAGATAGTGATCTATACGATATATTTGATTTTCACTAAAACATTTACTTATTTTTGAATTGATTTCCTTAGAGGAAGCTAAGCTAAATCCTAATGGTTTCTCTAACACAACCTTGCTTCTTGAGTTTATTAAATTACATTTTTCAAGTGTTTCGCTAATATCGCCAAAAGCAGCTGAAGGAGTTGAAAAATAAAATATAGTTTGAAAATCAGATGTTTTATCTAAGACGTTCTTTAGAGGTTGATAATCTGTGATTGTATGTTTAGGTATATTAATTATCTTGATTTTTTCTAAAAAATCAACAATTTTATTTTTATCTATATCATAATCAACAGAATTAATTATAGTCGATTTTAATTTTGAATAAAAATTACTATTATTTTTTTCTGTTCGTGCTATGGAAAAAATATTAAAATCACATTTTATTTGATTATCAGCATATCTGTGAAAGAGTGCCGGATATATTTTTCTCAAAGCCAAATCTCCTGTCCCTCCAAAAATGACAACATTAAACGGATTTATTTTTATTAATTTTTTCAAAGATTAAATGTAAAGTATTAGATTTGAGTATTTCTGCAAATATACATACTTTGTGTTTAAAATACACTTAGTGAATCTATTAATTTAATATTTCATTTTATTTTGACTTATATAAATCAATTCGTCTAAAATATCAAATGAACTGATTATATTTGGGATACAAAACTATCGTCACCGTAAGTGTAGAGATAAGCTGGTTTGTGCCTAACTCCTTCTTGTTTTTCACTAGTCTTTTTAATAATATCAATCTTTGATATATTC
>CAJXFN010000098.1 GCA_913052655.1 uncultured Flavobacteriales bacterium
GAGTTGGAGCGGGACCATTTCATTCTCAGTCAAATGAAGCTTGGTTTACTCATACTCCCGGATTAAAGGTGGTATATCCAGCTTTTCCGGAAGACGCTAAAGGATTGTTAATAGAATCAATAAATGATCCAAATCCAGTCATGTTTTTTGAGCATAAGGCGCTATATAGATCCTGTTCAGAAATGGTTTCTAATAATTATTTTTCAACTGAAATTGGAGTCGCTAATTTGTTGAAAAAAGGAGATGATGTTACTATAATTACTTATGGACTTGGAGTACATTGGGCTTTAGAATTTTTAAAAAATAATCCAGAAATTTCAGCGGAATTAGTGGACTTAAGAACTTTAATACCATTAGATAAAGAGTTGATTTTTAAATCTGTGAAGAAAACAGGTAAAGTAATAGTTCTACATGAGGATTGTATGATTGGAGGTTATGGAGCAGATATTTCTTCAATGATTTCTGAGAAATGTTTTGAGTATTTAGACGCCCCTGTTGTGAGGTCAGCTAGTTTAGATATTCCAGTTCCATTTTCTTCTGTATTAGAAGAATGTTTTTTGCCAAAACAGAGATTTGAAAGAAAGTTAAAGGATTTATTAAATTATTAATTTCCATAAGTTTTTAATTCTGATATTAATTACCGATATTTGTAAAGTTTTTTAACTGATTTATTTTATGATTAGAACCTATTTTAATGCTATATTGTTAGTATTTATTTTTCTATTTTCTTTTAGTTCTTGTGTTACTAACAAAAACCTTGAATATATTAATACGGATAATTTAAAGGTGAATTCTACCTCCTTTAATTATATTATTAAAAAAGAAGATTTACTTTCGGTACAAATAAGTAGTACTACTAAATCTGATTATGATTTTTTCAATTTACAAGAAACATCTAATCCTCAATTGATGAATCAAAATCCATATCTTTATGGTTATCTTGTGAAACCTGATGGTTTTGTAAATCTTCCTATGATTGGAAATATAAAAGTTGAAGATTTTACTATAAGTGAGGTTGAGAATGTGATTAAGCAAATAGCATCTACCTATTTTAAGGATCCTATTGTTAAAGTAAATGTATTAAACTTTAAAGTTAGTATTCTTGGTGAAGTTAATTCTCCTGGTGAATACAATATTGTACGTTCAAATCAAAATGTTCTTCATTTAATTGGAAAAGCTAATGATTTAACAGAGTTTGCTAATAGAAAAAAAGTTAAAATCATTAGAAATGATAGTGATAATTTTTCTAAAATAATCTACTTAGATTTAACTGACCATAAAATTTTAAATGATAAGAATTTCTTTCTCCAACCTCAGGATATTGTTTATATAGAACCTTTAAGAAAAAAGTTTTATTCTGTTAATAGTTTGTCTAGTGCTGTCTCTGTTTCTATTTCAGCTATTACACTATATTTCTTGTTAATTAATAATTAATTATGGAACAGAAAAACGTCAATTCATTAGACAACATAATTGATTTTAGAGAATTTCTTTTTAAGATTATAAATAACTGGTATTACTTTTTGTTAAGCATATTATTTGCTTTATTAGTTGCTTTTGGTTACACAAGATATTCTCATGAATTTTATAAAGTGTATACTAAAGTACACATTCATAAAGATAATAGTAATACATCTGCGGCTGATGTTTTGTATAATAGTCTAAATGATAATAAAGAGTCTTCTTTAATAGATGAAATAAGTATGTTTACATCTTATCCTTTAGTTTTTGAAACAGTTTCTGATTTAAGGTTTGATGTAAGTTATTTTCTTGAAGGTAACATTAAAACATCTGAATCTTTCAGCCCTCCTATTAAAGTTATTTGTGATAAAAAAATAACGCAAAAAAATCCAAACATTTCATTTAATATTGATGTGTTAGATGAGCATACTTATAATTTGTATTGTAAGAAATTAGCTGTTGATAATGTTTATTCATTTGGTGATGAGATTCAGTTAGGATCATATAAATTTATTGTTGAGAGAAATCATGAAGAAAGATGGGGAGAGTTTCCTACTACTATAGTTAGATTCAGAAACTTAAAACAAATTGCTAAGGAATATCAATCTAAAATTCAGTTTGATAAATTAGAGAAAGAATCAAATATTGTTACAATTTTTATTTTAGAAGAAGATCAAGATAAAGGAGTCACTTTTTTAAATGCATTAGTGGAAAATTTTATTGATAATCAGATTGAAGTAAAAAAGAAATCATCCTTAAATACGGTAGAATTTATTCAAGATGAGATACAATCTATAGAAGATTCTTTATCCTTAATTGAAATTAAATTACAGGACTATAAGAACTCTCATCAAATCCCAGATATAAATCTTAAAACTCAAAATATTTATAATAAGATATCCTCTTTAGAAGAAGAATTGTCTAATTATAAGTATCAAGATAAGTATTATTCTTATTTAGAGTCATATTTAAATAATGGAAATAGTTTGGAGAGAATTGTAGTTCCATCTACATATGGAATTACTAACTCTTCATTGTCTGAGTTAGTTAGGCAGTTGGTAAATATACAACTAGAAAAAAATGTACTTATTGATGGAGGTCAGATAAACAACCCTTCTATTGCTGATTTTGATTTACAGTTAAATCAATTATCCCTAAATATCAAAGAGGTAATCTTAAATAGTAGGAATTCTAATAACATTATTATTAAAGATTTAAACAGTCGCATTGCTTTAGAAGAGTCATCATTAAGCTCTTTGCCAATTGAGCAAAGAGAACTGTTAAATATTCAAAGAATTCAAAAAACAAGCGAAACATTATACATGTTCTTATTACAAAAGAAATCAGAGGCAGAAATAACAGCTTCATCTATTATATCTAATGTAAAGCATGTTGAGCCCGCAACTTTTTTTAATAAAAAGCCTGTTTTACCAAAAATATCTCAAGTCTATTCCATTGCTGTTTTAGTTGGTATATTATTTCCATTACTTATTCTTATAATTTTAGATATATTAAACGATAAGATCCAATCTAGAATAGAATTAGAGAAATTAACCAAGATAATGTTAATTGGATTAATTGGAAGAAATCACTCTGCTCATAATCTACTGTCTCAATTAAATCCTAAATCTGCAATTTCAGAAGGATTTAGGGCATTAAGATCTAATTTGAATTATAAAGACAAAGAATTAACAGATAAAGTTTATTTAATTACATCCTCAATTAGTGGGGAAGGAAAAACTTTTATTGCATCAAATCTAGCTGTTGTATTCGCAAATTCTGGAAAAAAGACACTCTTGTTAGGAGCTGATCTAAGAAGACCAAAGATTTATGAAGATTTTGCTACTGATAACAGCAAAGGTTTATCAACTATCTTATCTGGAGAACATACTGTTGCAGATGTTACCATAAAAACTGAAGAAAAGAATTTAGATGTTATTATATCAGGTCCATCTCCTTCTAATCCCTCCGATATGTTGCTTAATGAAAACTTTGAAAAACTTATATCTGTACTTAAAAATAAGTATGATAAAGTAATTATCGATACAGCTCCAGTAGGTTTAGTTGCAGATGCCTATATGGTTATGAAACATACAGATGTTAATTTGTATATTGTTCGTCAGAACTATACTACAAAAGAGGTGTTAAGATTTGTAAATGGACTATATGATAATAATAGAGTTGATAATTTATATTTAGTTCTAAATGATGTTAGTTCTGGTACTGGTGTATATGGTTATGGAAAATACTCTTATGGTTATGGATATGGTTACGGATATAACTATTCATCGTATATTCATAATTCAGATTATTTTGAAGAGCAGTAAAAAACAAGTAAAATGAAAACAACTTATAAATCTCCAAAAGTTATTGCAGAAATAGGGTGTAATCACAAAGGTGAAATAGAATTAGCAAAAGAACTAATTAAAGTTGCCGCTAATAGTGGTGTAGAGGTAGTTAAGTTTCAAAAGAGAAATAATAAAGAACTTTTAACTGTAGAACAATACAATACTCCCCATCCTAATCCTATGCATTCTTACGGAGATAGTTATGGTGCTCACAGAGAGTTTTTGGAGTTCGATGTTGTTCAACATCAAGAATTGAAAGAATACGCAGAAAGTCTTGGGTTAATTTATTCAACTTCAGTATGGGATACAAGTTCAGCAAAAGAGATAGTTTCTTTAAATCCAGTATTTATAAAAGTTCCTTCAGCATGTAACAATCATTTTGAAATGTTAAAAGTATTGAGAGATAATTATAAAGGAGATGTGCATATTTCTTTAGGAATGACTACAAAAGAGGAAGAAGAACAAATAGTATCTTTTTTTGAGAAAACTAATCAATCCCAAAGATTAATTATTT
>CAJXFN010000099.1 GCA_913052655.1 uncultured Flavobacteriales bacterium
TTACATTTATCATAATTTTAATTTTTCAGTTATTTACTTTTAAAGTAAAAGAATAAAATGGTACAATTACAGGCAAGACAAAGAATTATACAAGGAATTTTCATTATTGTTATTCTTATCTTTCTATTAAAACTATTTTATATACAAGTAATCAACTCAAGTTATAAATATTCTGCACAAAACAATGCTATTAGGTTTGAAGTACAACAAGCAGCAAGAGGATTAATATATGATAGAAATGGAAAATTGTTAGTATCAAATATCGCTTCCTATGATCTTATGGTCATACCAAAAGAAGTAAAGGAATTAGATACTATAAAATTATGCTTATTAGCAGATATAAGCATCCAAGATTTCAGAGAAAGATTAAACTCAACTACAAATTATTCTAAATACAAAGAAAGTGTATTTTCAAAACAATTAAAAACATCCTCTGCGCATAAAATACAGGAATCTTTAAATGAATTTAGCGGATTTTATGTTAGAGTAAATACTACACGAGACTATCCTGTTACAGTAGCTGCTCATGCAATTGGATACCTAGGAGAGGTAGGTGAAGATAAGATTAAAGAAAAATACTATACTAAAGGAGATTTAGAAGGAAAAACAGGAATTGAGGCTTCTTATGAAAAGCACCTTAGAGGAGAAAAAGGAATGAAATTAGTTTTAGTAGATGCTCATAATACTCCACAAGGAAGTTTTAAAAATGGAGAACATGATACTTTGGCAATACATGGTAGAAATTTAATCACAACACTCGATATAGATTTACAAGAATACGGAGAGAAATTAATGAGCAATAAAAAAGGAGCTGTCGTTGCAATAGAGCCAAGTTCAGGAGAAATACTTAGTTTGATTACAGCTCCTAATTATGACCCTAATTTCATGAAAGGAAGAGAGAGGTCAAAAAACTATAATAATCTATATAATAATAAGAATAAACCTCTTTTTAATCGAGCTTTAAATGGAAGTTACCCCCCTGCTTCACCTTTAAAGATAATAAATAGTCTTATAGCTTTACAGGAAGGAGTTTTAGATTATAATAAAAATTACTATTGTGATGGGATGTATGAATATGGAAATAACAAGCATGTTAAATGTCATGAACATAATCCATACGTGAATTTAAAAACTTCTCTAGCTACTTCATGTAATCCTTATTTCTGTAATGTTTGGGAAAATTATTTTAATTCTTTTGATGACATTTATCAAGGATACAACAACTGGAAAAATCATATAGAGAGCTTTGGATTTGGAGATTATTTAGGCAACGATTTTAAATCAGGTACAAAAGGTTTTGTTCCCAACTCTGACTATTACGATAGATATTATAGAAAAAATAGATGGAAATCCAGTACAATTTTATCAATGTCTATAGGTCAAGGAGAACTTTTATGTACTCCTATTCAAATGGCAAATTTAGCGGCAACTGTAGCAAATCGAGGATTTTATTATATTCCACATATAATAAAAGAGATTGAAGGAGATACGATTCCATCTAAATATAAAAAGAAAAACTATACAACTATAGACCAGAAACATTTTGAAATTATAATTGATGGAATGGAGTTAACACTCACACATATAGATGGTACCGCCTTGTTATCTAATATAGAAGGGATAAATATATGTGGAAAAACAGGAACGGCTCAAAATCCTCATGGAAAAGACCACTCTATCTTTATTGCTTTTGCTCCTAAAAAAAATCCTAAAATTGCTATTGCAGTATTTGTTGAAAATGGAGGATGGGGATCTTCATGGGCAGCACCAATTGCTTCATTAATGATTGAAAAATATCTAAAAAATAATATTACAAATAAATCATTAGAATATAAAATGATTAATGGAAATCTATTAAATTTTGAATGAGAAAAACCTCTGAAATATTTGGAAAAATAGATGTGATAACTATTATTCTTTACCTTGCACTTATCTTTTTTGGATGGTTAAATATATATGCCTCCATGTACAATGATGATGTCTCACATACAATATATGATTTAAACACAAAACATGGAAAACAATTACTATTTATAGGAGCAGCAATTTTTACAGGATTTGTAATTTTGATTATAGATTGGAGCTTCTTTGATTCTCTTGCATTCCTGTTTTATGCTGTAACTATTTTGTTATTAATTATTGTCTTGTTTAGTTCTGATTCCACAGGTGGAGCTACATCATGGTTTAGGTTTGGAAGTTTTAAAATCCAACCATCAGAATTTTCTAAATTCACCACTGCTTTAGCATTAGCTAAAATGTTTAGTGTTAATAAACAAAATAAGTATTCTTTCAAATCTATGATCAGGAGCTATATAATTATATTAATACCATTCCTTTTAATTATTCTGCAAAATGATCTTGGAACCGCATTAGTCTTTATATCATTTATCTTAGTTTTTTACAGAGAGGGTTTATCTGGAAATATTCTGATAATTGGATTAGTTATATGTACACTTGCTTTATTTTCTTTACTAATTCAACCATTAATCTTATCCTTAATTGTAACTACTATTATTATCGTTGTGTTTTTATTTTCTAGTAAAAGAGTAAGAAGCATAAAAATATCTAGTATAATTACTATAATATCTAATTGTGTAATTTTTAGTACAGATTATATTTTTAATAATGTTTTATCTCCTCACCACATCGAAAGAGTAAATATACTTTTAGGAAAAGAATTTGACCCTCTCGGTGCAGGTTATAACTTAATTCAATCCAAAATAGCTATTGGATCTGGTGGATTCTTTGGAAAAGGCTTTCTAAACGGAACTCAAACAAGATTTGATTTTGTTCCAGAGCAAAGTACCGACTTTATATTTTGTACATTAGGAGAAGAATGGGGGTTTTTAGGAAGCTTATTTTTCTTAATTATTTTTGGAACCCTGCTTTTAAGAATCATTTATTTAGCGGAAAAACAAAAGTCTCAATTCTGTAGAGTTTATGGGTACAGTGTTGCATGTATTCTATTTATACATCTACTTATCAACCTAGGAATGACAATAGGACTAGCGCCAACTATTGGGATTCCTCTTCCATTTATGAGTTATGGTGGATCTTCTTTGATTTCTTTTACAATTCTACTATTTATTTTTTTAAATCTTAACTCTTATAGAATGAATATATTAAGATAGAGATTTAAAAAAACCTAGTATATAAAGAACCTTTTTATTGACTTTTTTTAGTAATATCTTATTCTATCATCTATAATATTTGCGTGATCTTTTAGTACTTTCATTGCAGCACTATAGAAAGTTCCAGAAGAATTAGAATTCTGAATTTCTAATCTTTGACTAGAGTTAGCCTGTGTATCTTCTGATGACTCAGTTTTATTATTAACAGAAAGAACATAAGCTGAATTATTTCCTCTAAGAACTGAGGAAACTATATTTAAATCAATAGAATTAACTACTCCAACAAAATTAGCGGCATTTCCAATTCCGTTTACATTAGTATTATCAAAATTTACTCCTTGTACAGTTTTAATATCTGTAGTGAAAGTCTGGGCTATATTTTCTAAACTAGCTCCATCCTTAATTTTCGACTGAATAGATTCAAATTTCTTATCTAATTGAATCTTCTGAACGATTTGTTCTCGTACTATTTCTAAATCTTTATCTCCCACTTTATTTATTGCAGAAAGAGTAACTACAACATAATTATCACCACATGTGTAAATTGAATTTGAAACATCTCCAGTATTCGCATTAAACATCCATTTGACTATATCCCTAGAATTTTCTAAAGCAGAAACATTAAATTTCATATTATCTACATTAACATCTTCTCTAACCAATTGATTCTGACTCTCAGCGAAAGAAGTGAAAGAAGTATCAACAGGCTTATTATTTACAGCTGTAATAAAATCATTTGCTTGAGCATAATAAAAATCTTTAGTTTCTGAGCTTGGGAGAACATCTTTATCTAAATGAACAATCTTATATTTTGTAATTTGTTTACTAACTCCAGTCATTTGTATTAAATGTACTCCATACTGGGTAGTCACAATTTTAAGATCTCCTACTTTGGATGTGAAACAAACATCATTGAACTCAGGTACCATCTGACCTTCTTGGAACCAACCTAAATCTCCCCCCTTAATTGCAGACCCTTTATCTTCAGAATATTGTCTTGCGAGTTGTCCAAAATCAGTTCCTGATTTTACTTGTTTTTTAATATCTCGTAATATTGTTTTAGCAGAATCTGGAGTGTAGTTATCTGAAGTTAATAAGATATGTCTAGCTTCTACAGAGTCAGCCCTCTCAACAATTTCAGAAAGTTTAGATAATCTATATCTTCCATTTGTTAATTTATACGG
>CAJXFN010000100.1 GCA_913052655.1 uncultured Flavobacteriales bacterium
TTTCGCTCTCTTCCGCATCTCCGGACTTGATAGTTGGGGCTTATCAAATAGTGCGGTGGATCTATTGTTGAAAGAGATGATTTGAAAGGTGTCATTGGGATTCATGTGGTCTATGACGTAGTTAAGGGTCTCCTTCGCTTTCGCCAGCGGTTTGCCGTTCTGGGAGCCGGAGCAGTCGATTAAGAAGACCATCTCTTTGGGAGCTATTTTAGCGGGAGCTACTTTCTTTGGAGGAACCAGCATCATTGTGAAGTAGCCGGATTTGTCTTTTGCCGGATCCCTGTAACTCAGGGCACCACTCTTGATTGAATCACCGGCAACCTCCCAGGAGAGAACAAAATCCTTATTTGGAATAGTGCTCTTGTTCGCCAGGCTTATTTGTGCTCGCTCGGCGCCGTCTCTGACGACTTTTATGTCGTGCAGAGCCGATTTGATATTAGCCATCGGCATGGAAGCATCCAGGGCTATGGCGATTGAGATGTCGTGACCGGCCCTGGTGCCTCTTGGTGTTACAGGTGGTGTTATTTTGGAGGCATCGGGGACTTGTGTCGTGTTATTAGTCCTGCCGTCCGTGGACTTGCCGGGAATGAAGCGAGGTCCTACCACTGTGGGAAAGCTAAATGCGTACTTTCCATTTTCGAAGGGTAACATGTCGATATATTCGAGAGTGACTTCTATCTCTTTTCCCGGCTCAATATTGGCCACAGACTGGCTGAATATATTTGCTCTCTCCTGTTCGAGAAGAGATGCCACCTGACCCCTGGCTTTAGCCTGGTCGTAAATTCTTTTGGCCTCTTCGTTAGAGTTAATTAAGTTTTTCACCATTTTATTCATTACAGAATTCCATTTACTCCTGTCTGCTGCAATAGAATCTTCTTCTGCTTTCTCTGAATTTATAAATTCAATTTCAGTATTAAATAAAAAATCAACTAAACTATCTGGATTATTTGTGTATGTTCCATTTTGTCTTTTATATTCAAGCTGAATTTCTCTTAAGTCTTTTAACCTTTGAATATTCTCCGATTTTCTTTCGTCCATTACTTTTCTTACATGAATTTCGTTGGTGATATTTCCATAAAGTCCATAATATGCAAGAAATATAATTACAAGCCAAAGTGTGAATTTGATAACAGTAGTTTTCATTAACTAAATTTTTGTTTTGGCAAATCTACAATTTTTCGTAAAAATATTAGAATTTGTTCTTTACTTTGTAAAAAATATTATTTATGAAAAAGTTATTTTCGAAATTTATTTTTTGGTTACTTGGATGGAAAGTAGTTGGAACTCAAAAATATCCAAAAAAATCTTTGGTAATTGCCGCTCCACATACTTCAAATTGGGATTTTATAATTGGCAGATGTTATGCTTATATAATTGGTATTGTTCCTAAATATTTAATTAAAAGTGAATTGTTTTTACCAATAATAGGAAATTTTTTCAAATGGAATGGAGGTATTCCTGTATACAGAGATTCTAAAAACAATGTTGTTGATCAAATTTCGGAAATATATAAGTCTTCTGAAGATTTTATTTTAGGAGTTTCTCCTGAAGGAACAAGAAAAAGAGTTGAAAAATGGAAAACAGGATTCTATCATATTGCGATTAATTCATCAATACCTATTTTATTATTAAAATTAGATTATAAGAGTAAAGAGATTGGTGTATTTTATGAATTTTATCCTACTGGTGATTTTAAAAAGGATATGAAATTTATAGAGTCTCAGTATAAAGATTCTGTTGGTAAAATACCAGAAAATTACAATCCTAAAATCTTTTAAATGAAATTTTGTAATCAATATCTAATATTTGAATAATTCAACTATTAGGATGAGTAATAATATATTCCCTTTTTAGTTTAAACTTAAAAATGTATTTTTGTCACTTAATTATATGTTAAAAATGTCTTCAAAAGAAATTAGTAATATTAGAGAGGATTATATAAAATCTAAAATAGATTTTACATCTTTACCAGAATCACCATTAACATTTTTTGAAAATTGGTTTAATATGGCTTTATTGAATGATAAAGAAAATGCTATATCATTCGTTTTGTCCACTATTACTAAAGGAAATAAACCTTCCTCCAGAGTTGTTTTACTTAGAGGTATTGATAAACAGGGATTTACTTTTTATACAAATTATAATAGTGATAAAGCAAAAGATATAGATAATAATAATTATGTGTCTGCTAACTTTTTCTGGCATAATCTAGAAAAACAAGTTAGAATAATAGGCATAGCTAAGATGGTATCTCCCGAGCAATCGGATCAATATTTCAAAGGAAGGCCCAGAGGAAGTCAGATAGGTTCATGGGTTTCTAATCAAAGTTCTGTTGTCAATATAAATGAAGATTTTTCATTAAGAACTGAAGAAATAGAAAAGCAATTTAAGGGTTTAGAAGTGTCTAGGCCAGAAAATTGGGGTGGGTATTGTATTATGCCAGAGAAAATTGAATTTTGGCAAGGCAGGCCTTCAAGATTACATGATAGGTTAGTATATATAAAGAAAGGAGATATTTGGGTGAAAAAAAGGTTGTCTCCATAAGAAAAAAACCTGCAGATATTTTAAGTTTTATTTTTCTTTTTTTGTTACTTTCTTTTTAGAAGTTGATTTTTTCTTAGTAATCGTTTTTTTAACTTCTGTTTCTTCTTTTATAGTAGTTTTTAAAGTTTCATTTTTTATTTTTCTGACCCTTACTCTACCATAAGAACCAGCAAATCGCTTTCCTTTTTTAGATTTTTTATCTCCTCTACCCATAATTTTATTTTTTACAAATATAATAAATTAAAATTTATTTTTCTTATTTAAGAATTTCTCTTCAATTTTTTTAGATGATTTAATAGTGTTTCGTAACCAATCCAATAAAATGTCTAATTTCTCATCTTCTCTTAATTTCCAGTCAGCTTGTTTTCTTAATTGATTACTTAGATATTGACAACAAATTGCCGCTGAAACAGATATGTTTAAACTTTCTGTAAAACCATACATATTAATTTTCATCTTTATATCTGCAAGATCTAGAGCTTCTTCTGACAATCCTGAGATTTCCGATCCAAGTAATAATGCAATTTTATTATTTTTCGTCTTAAGATCATTTAGATTAATATCTGAATTATGAGGCGTAGTAGCAATGATTTGATATCCCTCATTTTTTAAATATTTAATACAATCGTATGTATTGTTTTCTTTCTTGTTATGTTGTATAACATTTATCCATTTTCCAGCTCCCATTGAAACAGATTCATCTGTAACATACTTATTTTTATTTTCAATAATATGAATATCCTGAATTCCAAAACAATCAGCTGATCTTACTGCAGCACTAATATTTCTAGATTGAAAAACATCTTCTAATACTAGAGTTATATTTCTAGTTCTAAGATTTAATTTTTCATCAAACAACTGTAATCTTTGTTTTGACACAAAAGTTTTTAAGTACTCAACTAATTCTTTTTTTAAGATATCATCCATTTTTCGTTTAACTTATTTCCTGATAAAAATTGAGAAATATTAACCATATTTTTTCCAGCTAATTGAAGTTTTTCTATAAAGATACTGCCTTTATTCAGGTTGATCTTTAAAAATGATTTTTGGTCCGATTCTAAAGATAAAATCTTATTATTTGTATGTTTTGAAAATCTACTTAAAAGTAATTTTACTCTCAAGACTTTTCCGTTTTCAGTTGTTAGATTAAACCAAGCCGAAGGACAAATAGACACGTCCTTGAGATTTTCCTTTTCTGATAAGAAAGGAGATAAACCTCTTATTAAATTATGAATATGTTTTGCATCCTTTTTCCAATCAATTCTAGTTAATTCTTTAGTTAGTTTAGGAGCTTGTTTGAGAGCTAACTCTTGTTTTTGATTAATTGAATGTACTTTATTTTTTTCTATTAAATTTATAGTATTGTCAAGCAAATAAGATCCTTTATTCATTAAAATATTATGCAGTTGAGCAGCAGTCGTATTCTCAGATAAATCTACTCTCTCCTGTAGAATGATTTTTCCACAGTCAATTTTTTCGTCTATGAAGAAAGTAGTTATGCCAGTTTCTTTTTCTCCATTTATTAAAACCCTGTTAATAGGTGCTGCACCTCTATAATTTGGTAATAAAGATGTGTGTAGGTTAATTGTTCCAAATCTAGGTATTTTCCAGATTTCCTTAGGTAATAATCTAAATGCAACTACAATAAATAAATCTGCTTCTAATGATTTTAAATAAGATACA
>CAJXFN010000101.1 GCA_913052655.1 uncultured Flavobacteriales bacterium
CCATCTTGGGGAGCTATGATTAAGGATCATTATAATTATATTATTATGAATAAAGCATATTTAGCAATAATTCCAGGTACTTGTATTATGTTTTCTGTGTTAGCTTTTATGCTTTTAGGGAATGGATTGAGATCTTCACTAGATGTGAAAGAGTAAAATTGATACCATAAGTTGCTAACATATTTTCTTATAATCTAATTATATTTTTTACAAAATTCTAGATATAAATGTTATAAATTTGCTTTAAACAAAAAATATAAAAATGATCAAAAAATTATGTTCAGTTGTATTAATTTCAACTATTAGCTTTTTCTCTTTGAAAGCTGATGAAGGTATGTGGCTTCCTCATTTATTGCAATCTATGAATGAAGCAGATATGCAAGAATGTGGATTGCAACTTACAGCACAAGATCTATATGATGTAAACCAATCTTCTTTGAAAGATGCTATTGTTTCATTTGGAGGTTTTTGTACAGGAGAGATGATTTCATCTGAAGGATTAGTTCTAACAAATCACCATTGTGGATATGGTCAGATACAGGAACATTCTTCACTAAGAAATGACTATTTAAGGGATGGTTTCTGGGCAATGACTAGAGATGAAGAATTACCAAATGAAGGTTTATTTGTGTCTTTTTTAGTAAGTATAGAGAGCGTTACAGATAGAGTGTTAGAAGAATTAGGAGACGTTTCACAATCTCAAAGAAATCAAAAGTTAAGATTGATCTTTAATTCAATAGTTTCTGAATCTATAGAAGGAACTGATTATAATGCGAGAGTAAAATCCTTTTTTGGAGGCAATGAATTTTACTTAATGAAGTATATTACATATAATGATGTTAGATTGGTAGGAGCTCCACCTTCTTCTATTGGTAAGTATGGAGGTGATACAGATAACTGGATGTGGCCAAGACATACAGGGGATTTTGCATTGTTTAGAGTGTATTGTGCTCCAGACGGATCACCCGCGGATTATTCAGAAGAAAATATACCATATACTCCAAAACATCATCTTCCAATTCAACTTGATGGAGTGAATAATGGAGACTATACTATGATTTTTGGTTTTCCAGGCAGTACTGATAGGTATCTAACTTCTTTTGGAATCCAACAAGCTTTAGAACAAACAAATCCTACAATTGTGCAGATTAGGGAAGAAAAGTTAGCAATTATGAAGGCAGGTATGGACGCTAGTAAGAAAACAAAAATACAATATGCGTCAAAGCATGCTAGTACATCTAACTACTGGAAATATTATATAGGACAATCAAAAGGACTTAAAAGAATGAAGGTTTATGATAAAAAATTAGATCTTCAAGAACAATTTACAGAATGGGTTAATTCTGGTGATGAAATTAGATATGAGAGGTATGGAAATGTTTTGAACATCATAGAAGAAGCTTATGAGCAGAATAAAAAAATTAATATTGCCCGAACATATTTAAATGAGGCGATTTTTCAAGGAGCTGAAATCATGTACTTTTCTTTCTTGATGAATAGGAAGTTAGACGATCTGCCATCTGATGAAAAAGAGAGAAGAAAATTAATTAAGGAGATAAAAAAGGAAGCTAAAGAGCATTATAAAAATTATAATTCAACGATTGATGAGGAATTGTTTTCATCAATGTTAGAAATGTATTATTACAATGTACCTAAGAATCAGCATCCTTCAGTATTTAAAAGAATTGAACAACAATTATTTGGTTTTAAGGCTCTAGATTTTGATTATTATGCTAAAAATGTTTTTAGAAGATCAATTTTCTCTTCGAAAGAGAAGTTTTTTGCGTTTCTTGAAAATCCTTCTAAAATGAAATTAGAGAGAGACCCTGCTTACACTACAATGATGTCAATATATGACTATTATTTAGAAAATCTCTATCAAAAAAGATTATCTGTGAGAGCAAAATTAGATGAAGGAAACAGATTATTTATTGCGGGTTTAAGAGAAATGAATCCTGATGTGGATTATTATCCAAATGCAAATTCTACTATGAGGGTAACATATGGAAATGTAGGTGATTATTCTCCTGGAAATGGAGCTCATTATGATTATTATACTACTATAGAAGGAATAATGGAAAAGGAAGACCCTTCTGATGATGAATTTATTGTTCCAGAAAAACTAAAAGAGTTGTATTATCTTGGAGATTATGGTCAGTATGCAGATAAGGATGGGAAATTAAGGATTAATTTCATTTCTAATAATGATATTACTGGTGGTAATTCAGGTTCTCCTGTTATAAATGCTTGGGGAGAGATTGTGGGAACTGCATTTGATGGTAATTGGGAAGCAATGAGTGGAGATATTGCTTTTGAAAATGAAATTCAAAGAACAATTTCTGTAGATATTAGATATATTTTATTTATTATTGATAAGTATGCTGGAGCTACACATTTAATTGATGAAATGACTATTGCTCCAAGACGCCCTGAACAGATGTCTTCTGAAGAGTTAGTTGCCATAGAATTAGAAAGCGCTGTTGTGGATCCTAACACTATAGTAAAACCATTAGAAATGAAAGAGTATATGGGAACTGAAATCCCAGTATTTGATATGCATTCATTTGGATCTGCATTTGATATGGCTGTAGAGCAGTATGGAGCTAGTAACAAGCAACTTTTCTGGTGGAAAGGAAATGTATATACTACGGAAATAAAGTAAGAAACTATTTTCTTAGTAAGCTCTTTTATTGTTTCCCTCTATAAAGTTTATAAATGCAGTGTTTACAACTTTATTCCCTCCCGGAGTTGGATAGTTTCCAGTAAAATACCAATCTCCCTGATGATTTGGGCAAGAGGCGTGTAAATCCTCAATAGATTGATAAATTATTTCAACTTCTGCTTTAGTTTCTTTTGGAGTTAAAAGTTCAGATATCTTTTTTGAAATCCTATCAGCTGTAAAAGGTTTGTAAATTTCTTGAACATAATTTTTCATCTCTTCTTTCGTTAAATGACATTGATCTTTGCATTTAGTATAAGTTTCTTGTAATATATTTTCTTTTCCTGATTCTTTCAGTAGTTCAACTGCTGCATTAAAGGCTATAAAATCTCCCAATTTTGCCATGTCAATACCATAGCAATCAGGATATCTAATTTGTGGAGCTGAAGATACAATAACAATTTTTTTAGGTTCTAGTCTATCTAATATTCTAATAATAGATTGTTTAAGTGTAGTTCCTCTAACAATGCTATCGTCTATCATTACTAGGTTATCATTTGATTGTACTGTTCCATAATTGATATCATAAACATGAGCAACTAAATCATCTCTACTGTCATCTGAAGTGATAAAAGTTCTCAGTTTTGCGTCTTTAATTGCTATCTTTTCTGCTCTTGGAGAGATTTTTAGTATTTCTTCTATTTCTCTATGGTTAGGTTTATCTCCAAGTTCTTTAATTTTTCTAGTTTTAACCTCATTAAGATATTTATGACAACCTTTTAATAACCCAAAATAAGAGACTTCTGCAGTATTTGGGATATATGAAAAGACAGTGTTCTTTACATCATTTTCTATTGATTTCAATACTTTTGGAAAAACTCTTTTTCCTAATTCTAGCCTTTCATTATAAATATCTTTATCATTTCCTCTAGAAAAATAGATTCTTTCAAAAGAACATGCTTTTCTTTCTAATGGTTTTCTTACTTGTTTCTCTGCAGTACTTCCATCTTTTTTAATGATAAGAGCATGACCTCTTTTTATTTCATATATATCTTCTGATTTACAATTAAAAGCAGTTTGTATTACAGGTCTTTCTGAAGCTACTACTACTACCTCCTCATCTTTATAATAATATGCTGGCCTTATTGCATTTGGATCTCTTAAGGCAAATGCGTCTCCATGTCCTAATAAACCACACATGACATATCCTCCATCCCAATGTTTAGCGGATTGAATTAAAATGTCTTGTATATCTAATTGATCTTCAATAACTTTAGTTATTTCTTTTTTTGTGAAACTCTCTTTATTTTGGTAGTAGATATCATCATTCGCTTCATCTAAGAAGTGACCAATCTTTTCTAGAATAGTTACGGTGTCTGCTTTTTGTTTAGGATGCTGTCCAATATTTACTAATTGTTGAAATAATTCAT
>CAJXFN010000102.1 GCA_913052655.1 uncultured Flavobacteriales bacterium
TTTATTACAGAATCTGTTAAATTTATCCAATCAATTATATCTATTTCTTCACCATCAAATGTATAAATCCATTCCCAATTTGGCCATGTCCCTATTTGTGTATATTCAATATCACTCCATCCCAAATTTGCTAAACTAAAATTATCACGCCAATTGTTTTTATACCTAGTATACCAGTCTTGATTGTCAATTAAATTGTATTCTTGAAGTCTTAGTGCTGTAAAAACAGCATCATAACTTTTTCCAGCATCCTCTCCCGATCGATAAGCTCTAATAAAAAACTTATCTTCTTGTTTTAACTCTAGAATATTTTGATAAAACTGAATATCTCTTAAACTAAATCTGTTGTCTCCTTGATATACTGTTGTACCTGTTCCATAATTTAATTTATACATTAATTCAGTTTTAGAGTTTATTTTATAATGTAATGAACTAGAAAACTTAAGATTGTCTGTATTATAATCAACAATATCTCTTTCCCAATAACCTGTTCTGTGAAATAGTCCTAAACCACCATATTTTTTATAATCATCAAATGATATGATTCTAAGATCATTTAAATTCCCATCAGTATCTTCATCCCCATATCTATTTACCGCGTCGTATCCCCCAGGATTATTAATATTTGCAATGGTTCCTTCCACAGGTGAAGTGTTGTTAGCTTCCCAATCATTAGCTTGCATATAAGAGAGGTTTATTTTATAAGCAAAAAGATCATTTCCATTTTTATCTTTAAATTTTTCTGCAAGTCGAATTGAATTTTCAAAGAGATTTCTACTACCAAATTTTGTCTGTAAGCTTAGTCCAGTATGAACAAAAGGATTTTTAGTATTCATTTTTATTACTCCATTAAATGCATTTGGACCAAAATAAGCGGAACTAGCACCTTGAATTATTTCAACCTTTAGAATATCTAATTCAGAAGCACCTAGAAAGTTTCCTAATGAAAAGTTCATTCCTGGTGCTTGATTATCTACTCCGTCAATTATTTGCAGAGATCGTACTGGAGAGGTACTGTTAAATCCTCTTGTATTAATTATTTTAAATCCTAAACTAGCTGCTGAGATATCAACTCCTTTAAGAGCTCCTAATCCATCATAAAAATTAGCTGAAGGAGTTTCCTTGATAGCCAATATGTCTAATGCCTCAACTGTTAAAGGGTTTTCTTTTTGTTTTTCAGTTAATCTAGAATCTACAATCTTAACTTCTTTTAGAACTTTACTATCTGATTTTAAATAGATATTGTAAACTCCTTTGTTATTAATCCATTCATCTTCTTTTATTGTAATAATTTGAGTAGAATATCCCATATAACTTACAGTAAGTTTAATAGGAAATCTTTTTGAAGGAATATTTATTTTAAAGTATCCATCAAAATCAGTTGTTACTCCAACATTTTGTAATTTCCATACAACATTTGCTCCTATAAGTTCTTCTTTACTTAATTTATCAGAAACTTTTCCTTTAACTACTATCTGAGAAAAGCAAATTGAAGAAAAAAGTAAAGAAAATAGGAGTAAAAGTCTATTCATAAAAATAAATTCTATTATTTCGCAATATAATATTTTATGAGTATATACATATTACATAATCAAGATTTGTTGAGGAAGGAAGAATTCACTCTCAAGATAGATAATAGGTCCTTTCTATATTCTGATGGTTTTTTTGAGACAATTAAAGTTATTAATTTTAAATGTTTTAATTTTTCTTATCACTATAAAAGAATTGAAAAATCGTGTAACTTATTTAAGTTTAATTTTAATATTTCTGAATCTGTTTTAAATACTTCACTAGAAAAATTGGCAAAGAAAAATAATATTGTAGGAGGGAGGATAAGAGTAGTTTTTTTTAGAGACTCTGGGGGGAAATACTTACCTTTAAATAATTCTTCAAGTTTTGTTGCAGAAATAGAATCTGGTGAAAATTACTTTTCTTTTAATAAAAATGGATTAGAAATTGGATTATATACTGAAATCAAAAAAGGAATTAATTCATTTTCTAATTGTAAGTCTACCTCCGCAACTATTTCAGTCTTTTCGTCTATATATGCTAAAGAAAATAATTGGGATGATTGTTTAATTGTCAATTCTAAAAACAATATTATACAGAGTTCTAATTCTAATTTATTTATTGTAAGAGATAATATTATAATTACTCCATCAAAATTAGATGCTTGTGTAAATGGAACAATGAGAAGTTTTATTATTCAGAATTTTAAAGTTCAAGAAAGATCTATAACTGAACAAGAATTATTAGAGGCGGATGAATTATTTTTAACAAATGCAATACAAGGAGTTAGGTGGGTGGAAAAACTAATGGAAAAAAAATACCAATCTCATAATATTGCAAGATTGGTATTTGATAAATTGAATTTGGAAACTTATTTACAGTCATAATATATTCTAAAGTCATTTATTCCACTACTATCAGTGTCATATTCTTGAGAGTAATCCTGGTTTTCTTTAAGTTCATCATCACAATATTCTTTATTAAGTAATTGTATTGAGTCTGTAGAGTTCCAATACTGATCCCATGACTCAAATCCTTGCAAAGCAGCTACTAGCTCGTAAATTGGAGCTACATTATTATATTCGTTATTAATGTATTCATACTTTATTTCACAATCTTGACATTTTTCACATGAAGTGAATGTAAACCCTATGAGTAAAGAGATTAAAAATAATTTAGTTTTCATTTGTGTTTGGTTTTGATTAATATTTTACAAATATAAGTGACATTATTTTCTAAATGTAATTTATGCTATTTTATTTTTGAATTTGTTATTTTCATAATTTCCTCTTCTAATGCACAGGTATCATCAATCAATTGTTGTCCTTTTTCAAGTATTTGTTCAACAAATTTAGTGTCTTCACAATCTCCACAATTAATTTTTACATTTAAAAATGCTCCTATTACAGCAGTTCTAGCACACAGAGCTCCAACTCCAGCATCAGTTACAGAGTTAGGGTTACCAATATCAACCATTGCTCTCATAACTTCCATTGAATTATAAGCAGTTTCCATTACCTTAAAAGGAGTGAGAATAGCATGTTTTGTTGCTTCCTGAATTGCTTCGACTCTTTTTATTTTATCTTCTTCGGAATCTTTTGGTAATCTGAAAGCATCCATGATTTTATTAAATGAATTTGTGTCTTCATCTACTAAATCTAATAAAGCTCTTTGGTATGCCATTCCTTTTTCTGCCCATTTTGAAAATTCTTCCCATCTATCATCCCATCCTCTTTTGTGTGCTGATAGGTTTGCAACCATAGTTCCAAGTGATACTCCCATAGCTCCACAATAAGCAGATATTGATCCTCCTCCGGGAGCAGGACTTTCAGATGCAGTCTCATCAGCAAAATCTGTAATACTCATATTCACTAATGGTTTGTTTTCATCAACATCTATCATATATTCAATTATCCTTTCTTTAGGGTCAAAAGGAGCTAATTCATCTAATCCTAAAGTCTTTATTGCAATTTTTATGATTTCAGATTCATGGATCCCAATAGATCTTTTTTGTTTCTTAAGGAAGTGTATTCCTGCATCAATCAATACTTTTTTTGGTACTAGTCCTACTAATTCAGATCCTGTAACGCGCATTCCTCTTGCTTGAGCTCTTTCACAGGTTTTATCAAAAACTTCATGTAATGGTGAAATATTTATGTTTGTTAAATTATATGAGATTTGAGCTACTCCATATTCTTCAATATACCATCCAATTCCTTTTACTGATTTAAATAACCCTGGAGTTTTTAAAGGATTTCCATTATCATCCTTGATTATTTTTCCAGTAATTTTTCCTCCTTCTCTTTTAATTCTCCCTGCTTCACGAATGTCAAATGCAACAGAATTAGCTCTTCGAGTTGAAGTAGTATTTAAATTTATATTATACGCAACTAAGAAATCTCGAGCAGAAATTGCAGTAGCTCCAGACTTTTCTACAGATTTATTAAATTCAGCAGGTCCAAAATCTGGTTTCCATTGTGGGTCGATTAACTTTTTAGAAAGTCCTTCATATTCACCAGAACGGCAATTTGCAAGATTCTTTCTTTTCTCTTCTTTTG
>CAJXFN010000103.1 GCA_913052655.1 uncultured Flavobacteriales bacterium
GGAAGACCTAAAGGTTATATGAGACAATTTGGTATTTCTCGTGTAAAGTTTAGAGAAATGGCAAACTTTGGATTAATTCCAGGTGTAAAAAAAGCAAGTTGGTAATAAAGAAATAAAGAAAAGATATGTTTACAGACCCAATAGCAGATTATTTAACTAGAGTAAGAAATGCCCAGAAAGCAGGCCATACAGTTGTTGATATCCCCGCTTCTAATATTAAAAAGTCTATAACAGAGATATTATTCGACAAAGGATATATATTAAGTTATAAATTTGAAGATGGTGTAAATCATCAAGGAAATATAAAAATTGCTTTAAAGTATAATTCAAAGACACCAGCTATTAAAAAATTAATAAGAGTTAGTAAGCCAGGACTTAGAAAATATGCAAATCAGGAAACAATGCCAAGAGTAATTAATGGATTAGGTATTGCAATTTTATCTACATCGAAAGGTGTCATAACAGATAAAGAAGCAAGAGATTTAAATGTAGGTGGTGAAGTAATTTGTTACGTTTACTAATAATATAATATAAAAAGAAATGTCAAGAGTAGGAAATAGTCCAATATCATTCTCAGAAGGAACATCAATTTCTGTTTCAGATGGTGTTGTAACTGTAAAAGGAAAACTAGGAGAGTTGTCTCAAAGTATAGATTCTTCTATTTCAGTTTCTGTGAATGAAAATGAGATAGTACTTTCTAGAAATTCTGATGATAAACAAGTAAGATCTTTTCATGGGCTGTATAGATCCCTAATCGCTAATATGGTAGAGGGAGTAGAAAAAGGTTATGAAAAGAAATTAGAATTGGTTGGGGTTGGATATAGAGCTGCTAATCAAGGTCAGAAATTAGATATCTCTGCGGGATACTCTCATAATATAGTTTTTGAAATTCCAAGTGAGGTAAAAGTGGAGACCGTTTCAGAAAAAGGTCAGCCTCCTGTTGTGATTTTAAAATCTATTGATAAACAATTAATTGGGGCTGTGGCAGCAAAAATCAGATCCTTCAGAAAGCCAGAACCATATAAAGGTAAAGGAATTAAATATGTTGGAGAATATATCAGAAGAAAAGCAGGTAAAACAGCTGCGAGTTAAAATATAAGATAAAATGACACAATCAAGAAAAGACAAAAGACAGGGTGTAAGATACAGAATCCGTAAAACAATTAGCGGTACTGGAGAGACCCCAAGGTTAGCTGTTTTCAGATCTAACAAACAGATTTACGCTCAGTTAATTGATGATGTAGCTGGAAGAACAATTGTATCTGCATCTTCTAGAGAAAAATCGATTGATGAACAAAAAATAAATAAAATTGAAAAAGCTAAATTAGTTGGTACTCTCATAGGAGAAAAGGCTAAAGAGGCTGGAGTAAAGTCTGTAAAATTTGATAGAGGTGGTTTTTTATACCATGGAAGAATCAAATCTTTAGCAGATGCAGCTCGAGAAACAGGATTAAAATTCTAATAAAGAGATATGTTTAAATTAGCAGAAAATAAAAGAGTAAAGGCTTCTTCTGATATTGAGTTAAAAGATAGATTGGTAGGAGTTCAAAGAGTTGTAAAAGTAACAAAGGGTGGTAGAGCTTTTGGATTCTCAGCAATTGTAGTTGTTGGAGATGAGAAATCTATTGTTGGAATCGGCTTAGGAAAATCTAAGGACGTTTCTACTGCGATTGCAAAGGCAATAGAAGCGGCTAAGAAAAATTTAGTAAAAATACCAGTTATAAATGGGACTATTCCCCATGAGCAGTTTTCTAAATTTGGAGGTTCCCAAGTATTAATAAAGCCAGCTTCTCATGGTACTGGTATTAAAGCTGGAGGTGCAATGAGAGCTGTAATTGAAAGTGCTGGAATTAAGGATGTATTAGCAAAATCAAAGGGTTCTTCTAATCCTCATAATTTAGTTAAAGCTACCTTAAAAGCTCTTTTAGAATTAAGAGACGCTAGAACAGTAGCAAACCAGAGAGGCGTTAGTTTAGAAAAAGTATTTAAAGGTTAATCGGAGAGAAAATGGAAAAGATTAAGATTAAACAAGTAAGGAGTAGAATTGGTCGGCCAAAGGATCAGAAATTGACTTTAGACGCATTAGGTTTAACAAAAATGAATAAAGTTGTTGAACATAATGCCACTCCTCAAATTTTAGGAATGGTTCATAAAGTAAAACACTTAATAACAGTAGTAGAAAAGTAAAACAATGGAATTACATAATTTAAAACCTGCAGAAGGTTCCATAAAAAAAGGAAAAAGAATAGGAAGAGGAGAAGGGTCTAAAAGAGGAGGTACTTCTACTAGAGGACATAAAGGAGCCAAATCTCGTTCAGGATACTCAAAAAAGAGTGGTTTCGAAGGTGGTCAACAACCTTTACAAAGAAGAGTTCCTAAGTTTGGATTTACGAACCCAAACAGAAAAGAATATTTAGGAATCAACTTAGATAGATTACAAGAGGTAATTACTAATAAAAAGATTAAAGGAGCTATTACAAAAGAAGTTTTAGTTGAAAACGGAATGGCCTATAAAAATGATTTGATTAAAATTTTAGGAAGAGGAGAGTTAACTTCTAAAATTGACATTACAGTTGATGCTTATTCAGCTTCCGCAAAAGCTGCTATTGAAAAAATTGGAGGAACAGCGAAGGTTATTTCAAAGACTGTAACTGAATAAAAAAGACAATGAGAAAACTGATACAAACGATACAGAATATTTGGAAGATTGAAGATCTTAAGAATAGAATCTTAATGACTTTAGCGTTTATTGCTATTTACAGATTTGGTTCTTTTGTAGTTATACCTGGTGTTGATCCCTCTCAATTAGCAGCTTTACAAGCTCAGTCCGCTGATGGACTATTAGGATTATTAAATATGTTTACGGGTGGTGCATTCTCACAAGCGTCTATATTCGCTCTCGGAATAATGCCATATATTTCCGCATCTATTGTTATTCAGTTATTAGGAATGGCTATTCCATACTTTCAGAAGTTACAAAGAGAAGGAGAAAGTGGTAGAAGGAAAATCAACAATATTACAAGGTATTTAACAATTGTAATTACCGGAGGTCAAGCGCCAGGATATATTGCAAATCTAAAAAACACTCTTCCTGAAACAGCTTTCTTGTTAGGAGAAAGTGCATTTTGGTTATCTTCTATTATTATCTTAGTTACTGGAACATTATTTGTAATGTGGCTTGGAGAAAAGATTACAGATGGAGGTGTAGGTAATGGTATTTCATTATTAATTATGATTGGTATTATAGCTGTTTTGCCTTCATCATTGTCTAGTGAGTTTGCTATGGCCTTAAATGCTCAATCAGGAGGTTTAGTAATATTCTTATTAGAGATGGTTATTTTAGTAGTTGTAATTGCTTTGTGTATATTGTTAGTACAAGGCACAAGAAGAATTCCTGTACAATATGCAAAAAGAGTTGTTGGAAATAAACAATATGGAGGTGTTCGTCAGTTTATTCCTTTAAAGGTAAATGCTGCTGGTGTGATGCCAATAATCTTTGCTCAGGCAATTATGTTTGTTCCAGTAACATTAGCTGGTTTCTCAGATGATTTAACAGGAATAGCTAGTACACTTTCAGATTTTACCGGTTTCTGGTATAATTGCTTGTTCTTTATATTAGTTGTAGTATTCACTTATTTTTATACAGCAATTACAGTAAATCCAAAACAGATGGCTGAGGATATGAAAAGAAATGGAGGATTTATTCCAGGTGTAAAACCAGGAAGAAAAACTGCTGAATACTTAGATAATATTATGTCAAGAATCACACTTCCAGGTTCGTTGTACTTGGGTGTAATAGCTATATTACCTGGAATTGCATTAAATATAAAACCAGATATGACTCCTCAGTTTGCGCAATTCTTTGGAGGTACATCTTTGTTAATTATGGTTGGAGTTGTATTAGATACTCTTCAACAAATTGAGAGTCACCTATTAATGCGTCATTATGACGGATTAATGGAAAAAGGAAAAATTAAAGGTAAATCTTCTGGAAGTATGATGTAATGATA